>DRDE01000154.1 GCA_011040095.1 Nitrospirota bacterium | reverse complement strand
TGACTTTTTCGCTATTTTCTTTTCTTCTGATCTCACCCTCCGTTCGAGCTTTTTTATATCTTCTGACGGAGGAAGTTTTTCCGGCTTAATACCTCGCTGACCTAACATTTTGCGAACGCTCTTGTTATTCTGGATGTGCTCTCCGGTTATGTCTGGTTCACCCTGCAGGTCTTCCTGCTGAACATTATGATTAGTCATTTCAGTGGCCAGATTTTTTGCTGCAATGGTCAAAGTAGGCAAAAAGTCCGCCAACGGGCGGGTTTGAGTTATGCCGAATTTTGTCTTCATGACTTTTGTTGTATTGCCACCAAACAGAGCAGCATCACCTTTGGAGCGAATTCTGCCAAAACCGGAATCATCAACGCCGCGTTCGTAGATATTCTGAGAAAGTGCCTTTTCGGATTCCTTGAGACGATCACGGGCCTCCATCCGAGCTATCAACTGCATCCGATCTTCTAAAAGCTCTTGCTTGCGGGTTTGCAGGGCAAAGTAGCTTTGTGCAAAAGCAATGGGTTCTTTACGGGGGTCACCATTTTGGGCGATTAAATAACAGGCGTAACGGGTGAGCATAAAATCTTCAATTTCCCGTTGCCCGCCCTTGCCATGAGTAATCAATTTCGTGACGCCACGAAAATGATCTCTTGGCGTGTAACCTGTTGTTTCACAAGAGGATATTGCTCGATTGATAGCGGTGAGAAAGTTCTCCCACCGCGCATATCCCAACGGTTCCTGTAAGTCCCTGGCAAACCAGAATTCCATATCCGTTTCCGGCATATGTTGGGCCAAGGTGTCAAATTGGCTCTGTAGTTTTTGAATCGTATTTTTGTTCATATCCCTGCTTTTCTCCCGTTACTCGTTACGCATCACGGTCTTTTGCTGATGCTCTTTTTGAAAAGTTGAAATATAAGACCCTCTTAGTTTTGCATTTTCTCATTTAAGCCCATATTTTATTTCTCTCTTTTCAAAGGCCTCTTCCCCGCCTTCAAGAACATCACAAACATGCTGTCGGATTCCTCATCATATATTCTCCGGATTTTGTAATCTTCAAATACTGCAAGTGAGTTTTTGTTCATATTATGTCCACTTTTAATTCTTTCACTTCCCTGCTTATTTTATTACTTCTTTTTAATACCCCACAGTCTCTGCGGCGGGGAGTCTTCATTTAAGTAATTTTTGGCTGTCGGCTCGTTGCATGATGACTTCTGAAGCGGTTTGACCGTGTATGGCAAAGTGCATTTTGTTTTGCACGGCAGTTGTCGAGGAATCCTCGGTAACTGATTTTTCCTCCAATTCGCCGTCTTTGAAGATGTTTTTAAGATGTAGGGATATATTGTCCGTAGAGCATTGAAAAAGTTCCGCCATCAATTTTTGTGTAAGCCAGATGGTCTCATCCTGGAAACGGACTTCTATCCCATCCTGGCGAGAGTCGGCGGTAAACATCAAAAACTCCGCTGTGCTGTTTCGGATCATTAAGCCCTTTGATTCTTTGTTGACCGGCACTTTCTTTTGCATAATTTTTTTATACCTCAATCTCGCCGCTCATCAATTTAAATCCGAGCGTGTGAGAAGTAGTAGAGCCGCAATCTGCAACCAACATCATGTCCCGGATGTGTATGACAAATTATAGTTTATATCTTCTTTTTTTCTATGCCTTTTTTTACTTTTGTCAAGAATAAAGATTCGACCCCACGGACACGGACTGTCAAATAACAGTCAAATATATCATCGAAGAAAATTTCAGGATTTTCTGTCCGGCGGCCAGAGTTTTTCTTTTATTAAGCGTTTTTCAATAACCTGTCCGGATACGCCAAAAATTTTTGATATAGCATGAGCAATATATTCCCTTGTCGATTCACCGGATGTGTCCCATGAATCAAATCCAACACTTTCTGCTAATGATACAGCTTCATTCAGTTTTTCAATCAGCTTGTCTCTCGGTACGAGAAGACGCCCGGCAAATTCATAAGCATGCTGCTCAACCCATGTGTATTGATCATCTGGTATTGCCTGAAAGAATGTAATCCACTCTTCAATGGATGAATATTGAATTTTTGAAAAGATATCAGAATGAAGTATAAGGTGACCAATCTCATGGGCTATGGAAAATCTGAGCCTGTTCTGAGAACGATCATTTAAAAAGTCAGATTGGTCAAGAACGATTGTTTTAAGGTCCCCGAGTATTAGCGCGTCAACATCACCTGCTTCCCTTAAGTTGACTATAGCACGTATTTCTATATCAAGACCAAACTCCAGTATCTCGAATATATCGACAGGGATAGTATCCGGCGGCCAATATTTGGCACGAAACATATCAGCTTCTTTTCGTATGTCCTCAATTTTTATGAATGGGGCCTTGAATTCTACGGGGTCGATCACGAGATATTAACTTTTCTTGATTTTGTCGACTAATTTAAGCATTTCTTCTTCAGTCGGTTTCTGTCCCCGCAAGGTTCTGAAAAAAGCTGGAAGCTTTTTAACAACCTCGCTGTCAGACATGAGGTCTTTGGGAATCATTCCACGGCCTGCGGCAGCAAGATCAAAAAATGTATACCAGTCATCGCTGCCGATTTTAATTCCTATCGCTTTTGCATAGCGTTCCAGAATGTCCTTGTCCTGGGGAGGAGGCATTGCGCCTCGTTCAAGACGGCTTATATTGGCAGGGTCAGCCTGTGCCTGAATGCAAAATTCTCTCAGAGTTATTTTCTTCTTTTTTCTAAGCTGCTTGAAAAAGTCCCCGAAAGATTTATATTCGTCGGCCATATCTCAAAATACCCCTTTCCTGAATTTGTATTTATAGTACAATTATTACAAATTGGTCGTGGGATGTCAAGTTGATTATAGTATGGGGCCTGTGGAAATTAAGGATGAAGATATAAACATCGGTCGTTTTCAACCTAAGCAATGCAGGCTTTCTCCGGGGAATAAGGGCGGGTGACGAAATCTTCATCCATGACCAGCTTGTCATCCATAATTTCTACGGCTCTTTTGGCTGCATGGCGGTATGCGCGTAGGGGCATATTGCACATGGGCTTTATACCCATATTTCTATTCTTCAGGCACCCCATATTCCCTCTTCCTTAACTCAATATCTTCATCTGCTCTTTTTTGCTCAAATGCAATTTGTTTATTAAGATAAACTTCGTATTCTTTTATGAAGGCTTTGATGGCCTTGCTTCTATCTTTTTTCCATAACTGAACTTCCTCTAACTTCTGCTTATAAGCATTCATAAAACCATATTCTCCAGACACAACACCCGTCTGTGACAAGGCATTAAATAAAGAACCTTTAAATTTTTCCATATACGGCGAATGCCTTACAAAGTTTTTACAGACATTATGCAAAAAGGGTTCTCCTTTGTATGCTCTTAGAATCGATAAAACAATTTTGGCATTTTTCTCTTTTTTCGATTTAATGAGTCTAATAAGTTCTTTTTCCACTTCCTTATTAAAGGTTGGAAAAATAGCTTGAATGAGATGACTTGCTTCCCACTCAAATCTTCCTGTTTTTTGTGAATACCATTTTATAATTTCATTTATCACAACTTTAACATGTTTTTGTAGCGGTTCATTTATCTTATGCAAATCAAAGGGTATGGCATCGTAGCTAAAATCATTCATTCTTTTTGTTTGTTCTGCTACTCTTTTACTGAAGAAGTTTATAACCTTTTTAGGGTATCTTGCAGCTACAGGCACAAGAACAGTTTCAACGTGATAATCGACTCTTGTTATTAATATCAGATTTTCTAAAATTACATCATAGTCCTTTTCGGTGAGTGAATTAAGAATTGATTCAGGACGGTACCATATATTATTTACCCAGTATGTGTTGTTATTACGTGTTAACTCTTTAATGCTTTGCATAAATAATGATTTCAGATTCTTGTGCTTAGGATAATTTGTAATAATTGAATCAACAATATTGTTCAGGGCATTAACATCTCCGTTCTTCTTTGATTTCCTGAAACAACTATCCAATAGCCTTTTATCAATTTCTTCAACATAATCAAATAGTGCAGCACAGATAGTGAGATGCTTATCTGAGTCAATCCATTTTGTCACCAAAGCCTTTGCAATTTCTGATGACCTGCTTTTCCATATACCCGCAATCAAAGGCAGGAGGAATGGCTCTAGTTCTTTCTCATTTTGTTGAATGAGTTTAAATGCAATTGAGGGTTTCTTTTTCCCCAATCCACGCAGGAAAATATTACTGAAATATTGATACCCACCCAATTGGCCAGATGAGTAATTTTTAATGACTGATAATATTCTTTTTTGCCATTCTTTGAAGTTCTTGCTGGAAATATCTGTAATATATTCCTGGATTTTTTCTCTGCGAAGCTTTTCCGCTTTTTTCCAATCTCTTTCTTCTAAATAGTCACGATCATAACCTACAAAGACACGGAACACTTGGTAGTCAGAATTAGTGGCAATAAGTTTCTTAAGTTTTCTGACTTGAGGTATATCTTTGTCACCAAATTTCCGGGTGAACCAGTGAGATTGTTCTTCAATGGCGCTGATTACTTCATATTCTAATCCTGGTAGAATATTGATATAAAAATCAATTAACTCATTAGTATTTGTAAGGATCATTTGTTTCATATCATCCTTGTATTCACCACGTGCAGGTGTTCGGGTTGATTCGTTCAATACTTGCAGGATATTCTTCTGCAATGTTAAATCACTTGTCAGGGTAAATATTTTCTTGAGTATCGTTATTGTATCTTTCCTGATATTTATTAACTCTTCATTTACCACTAACGGACCATGACGTAATGTAAACGTTTTATAATCCGTCATAGAATGCCCTTTAAAAGAAGGTCTGAGAAATTGATTTGAGATTTCTATTAAGACATTAGCATGTGTCAGTATTTTCTTATTGTTCCATTTCTTGATCTCAGCGAGAACACATGTCTGCGCAAAATATCCTATTTTATCCAGGATAAAAAGATTGTACTGACATAAATTCTTTAATACTTCAACAGCCTTAAACTGAATATTATCATTAGGATGGTCTGACAATTTAATCAGCAAATGAAAGCCCTCTTTAGTTTTTAAATATCTGATCTTATCGAGAAGTTCAATGCATTTTACGATAAGATCATCATGAGACTTTCCCGAAACTGTAAGACCATGAATTGTTTGTTTTTTTGGCTTAAGAGGATTTTTAGTGTTTATAATTTCTTTAATAATGCGTAGGGCCTTAGATGGGGCTTGATAAATAATTTGTTTTAGAAGTTCAAGCTTTTCATATTTTTGATCGTTGTTTTTGGATTTCTGAATTTCCACTAACAGATTGCCTATATAGTTCGAAAGATACCTGTTAGTTTTATCTGTATCAAGTGTTGCCAGTTTTAATAATATTTTTGCTTTTCTGTTATTCATAGCCTCAAGCAAATAACTTTAAAATAATTTCAATATCAATAGCGCCTTTTTCGATCATTTCTTTTTGAAGTTCTATAGCCCTCTTCTGATCGTTAATAATACAAAGGTCTCCGACTATTTTTACTAAACCGCTGTCTGCCATATCTTTGATAAAATTCTGTTCTTCCTCTTTATTTATTTCAAATAAGTCTCTGAGCTTTTTCCTCTGCTCCTCGTCCTTTTTATCCAAATAAAAGGGTTCAAGCAAATCTATGAAAGCATAGTAGTATTTGTATTTAAGGTTTATATCAATGAATAATTTTTGAAGTTTTTGCTTTGCCTGCGAAATTGACTTATTTGAAATTTTCTTTGTAGGTGCAGATTTTTCTGAACGTTCATCTTTTTTTCTTCTTTCTTCAAAATTCTTTATTTTCTCTTTTCGTATTTCACATATTCTTATCCAAGCATCATGGTAACTATTATTATCTTCACTGATAATGTTTTCAATGGGAAAATAAATCGTCATACGCTTTAATTCTTTTACTACTTGAGGTGTTACTTCCAACCAGTAAGCTACATTATTCTTTCTATCAACACCTATTAAAAGGATTGGATTTTCACGGGTTTCGTTGCAAAAAGATAAAAATTTATCATCGCTAAAGCGATAAGATATATTTTTATTAATTCTTTTTTGATCAAGAGTCTTTACTTGTGCAACTATGGTTCCTCTAACATAATGGTTAATGTCCAGCACTTCTAAATATCCGTCGTGATTTGGCCACGTGTCATCTTTTTTCAAGTCCGGTGCAACTAACTTGTGAGAATTTAAAATAACTTCTACCCTGCTTATAGCTTCACGATCATGGAAACTAGAGGTTGTGTGTTTAGCCGATTTACCGGAGACTTTCATGTGACAAAAATATTATAAGAAACACTAAAATCCATTTATTTCCCTTGCCCCTCTGCGTAAAGATCAGACAAATTCATGACCTATCATAACCCTGCAAGATGTGATTATCAAGATAAAGCCGATGTCTGTAGGGGCATATTGCAATACGCTCCTACATTGTTCTAATCTCTCCCCTCTACAATCATAATCTCCTCCGGTGATAGATCGTAGAGTTTGTAGACGAGCAGGTCAATTTCTTTTTCAACCGCAAAAACATCGGCAATAGGGTCTTTCTGTTTGATATTGATAATTTTCTGAACGCATTCGATAATTGGGGCTTTTTGATTATCGGTGGTTTTAGCAATTGGGAAATGCTGCATGAACATGGCACTCGGCTCAAAAAATGCACCACGTAACAGCGGCAATGTAGAATAAAACCATTGAGTCCCAATTTTTGAATTAAGCACGGCCAAGAGATAAAGGTCATTTGTAGGGATAATAAAACACTTCTGATTTGTAAATATCCCTGTAGTATCAAATGCAAATATATTTGTCTTTGTAATATTAGGATATATAATTTTTGGTTCTTCAAATTCTTTAAAGTAGGCAATATTATCCTGAATTTCAAACCACTTATATGGTCCCGGTTTACGCCCTTTCTTTTGTGTGCTCGATTTTTTCGGCTCCAGGTTTTCGCGATACTGTTCCAAATGCTTTTTTATAGCAGGATATTTTTCAATGTCCGTGCCTCGGCGCGTAAATATTACATACAGCCCCGCCCATTCTGCCTTCCATTTTTTTATGTCCCTGTCTCGCAACCAGGGCTTTATAAGTTCTTCACTTTTAGGGTCTTCTGCAATCAACCGCTCACGTGTCTGTTTATTGATTACAAAAGCTTCGTTTAGCCCGGTTTTAATGCCATAGTAAAATCTTCCATTCACATATTCCCCAAGTGGCGTTCCTGCTTTTCTCAGTTTCTCCATCAAGGCAAGAACCTCAGGCAGCTCAAGGTTCCATCCCTCCGGCGAATCGATCTGTTCTTTCAATTGGATTTTTCTGTTTATGTGATAAGCCTCAAAAAACTCCTCATGCAGTTTCTTTAATTTTTCTGCTATCTCACCGGCACGGACTTCATAAACCATCCGCTCCTGGCTGCTGTCTTTTTGGGGAGCTGTTATTTTTTTCAACATGACTGCCAGCTTGCCCTGCTCCGCTTCGATCCTGGTTCTTTCTGCCTTTGTCAATTTGCCCCTGTTATGCAGGTCTATGAATTCTTTTTGAAGCTTTGATTGCTTTTCTTTTATCTCTTTAATCTGAGTCTCATCAAATGGTTTAGAGGATATCAGCTTTTCATCAAAAAGCTTTATGCCCTCAAATTCTTCAAGAAGGCTGTTGCCCTGCATGATCTTATAATCAAGATTTGGGAGAGGTTTGATATGCTTTATATCCTCTTCATCAACCATCAGAGAAAGCCATAAGCGGAGCTTGGCGATCTCTACAGCGCCGGGGTCAATATCTACACCGTAGAGACAATTGTGGATGGCATGACGCTTGAAGTTATACATAGTGCGATTTTCTTCATCGCCGAGGTATGTTGTAAGGGCATTCCTTGCCCTGATAATCTCGCTCATCATTCCGAGTGGAAATGCGCCTGAACCGATTGCAGGATCACAAACACGGATATTGGCCAGCTTTTCATCAATCAACCCGGCATGATCTCGAATATTTTCCGGGAGTTTGAAAGAATATGTTTCCGTCTCTTTACCCTTACTGACAACACGCATGTCATGCTCTACAGCAGTTTCACCGAATTTTATGAGCGCTTTGATATCTTCTTTAAAAGGCGCTGGATTCCCCGAATAAGTCGGGACAGGCCCGCCCAAAAGATCACGGGAATGACAAGGAGTAAGGGTCGCGGGGCTGTCCAGATTTATCGGGGAATGACATTCTGAGAGTTCAGACACAAGATAATTAATCAGGCTCTCCTGACACATGTAATGGACTATTTCACGAGGTGTGTAGTATGTCCCTTTTGATTTACGGTCTTTTACTTCAAGGAGATTTTCAAAGACCTTCCCCAGCATCTCAGGGTCAATAGCAACTTCCTTTTCAAGCGGTTCATCTTCCTTAACTGTAAAATTGTATCGGTCAAATACATCAAGTATTCCGGTGCCAATATCGCCATCTTTTGTTTTGGAATAGTTTGAAAATAATTTATTCGGCAAAAGAATGTCAGTATGTACCCAATCATAATTATTAATTGGGTCGAAGAGCCCGCCGTTCAGGAAAGGTATTTTGCAATCAAATCGGCTGTAAAAATCAGCAGTTCTTTCGCCTGCTAAAGCTTCATAAAAAAGCGGTTCCAAGATGTCATTAAAAAAGTACTGATAATCTCCATGCTTTTGCTGAAACAGCTCTCTGAGAAAATGTTTTGACCCTGTGCCCCACTCTTTACCGCGTTTTACTCCAAACCAGCCCTTTTTCTGAAGAAAGTAGAGAAATACGATCTGTCCAAGTAACTTTTTACAAAAATCGACCGTGCTTACATCATTTCTGATAAAGTCAGTCTTGATCTTTTCATCTTTCTCGACAATCTCATCAAGCTCTTTTTTAGCGTCAAGAAAAAGCTCACGGTATTTGAGGAAAAACTCTTTGGTGACGGTCTCAATATCAAAGGATTTTTCGATTTCGTCCAAGGTAGGGGCTTGTTCATCATTTGCCAGAATATTGACCAGTCGGCTTTGCGCTGTGTGGCTCTTTTCGTTGGCGCCCACCAGAAACGACCAGCGTCGGGCAGGAGTGAATTCTTCCTTCACCTTCATTCGGCCGGTTGCGCTTTTTTCAAATTTGTAATCCATCTTGACTAACGAAAAGCGCCAGTCCTCTTCATCGGGAGAGACAAACGCAGCCAATGCCGCGTCTTTCATTTCACCGCCCCGGCTGCCGTTTAAATACCAGGCGATAAAATTGCGCTGCATGGTACGGGCGCGTTCAAGAGACGTCTCTTTCTGTAAGGTTATGACAAGGATATCAAAGCTGTTTTCCCCGTCGCTGAATTTACCGATACGTTCCAGTGTTTTAATATATTGTTTGTAGGCATCGGGGATATAATTCCCCTGGTAAGTAAAGGGCGCGTCCTCAATCCTGTTAAGAAGGTTTTTGATAAATCCGGCAAAACGGTTCTTATCAAAAGAATTTTCAAAGGTCTCTCTGATTATTTGTTGTGCCTGTTGTTTATCCATAAAACTCTTATTGACAAGGCGCCATAATATGTTCTGCTAATTATAGAATCACGATGAGAGGGCACACCTAAGGTTCCGTCCGAAGGCTAATCCCTCTCTTTTATAATATAAGCGCCCTCTATTTCATTTAGAACCTCAGACAGTTCTATCGGTTCAGATTGTATAATACTCCCATCTTTAAGGTGCTTATGGTCAGGGAAGGTTTTTATATCTTTTGCTCTGGGATCAGGGGCATTGTCATATCTGAAAATACTATTTGACCCTTTACGGTAATTATAGGCATATTTATATTTCTCTATAGCCTTTTCAGTGCTTTCAATAAATTCCTTGAAGTCAAGAATGGAATCATTACGGAATTCTATCTTCCCGGATATGAAGACAATCTCGGCAGTTTTTCTATCGATGTTTAAACTATAACTTGCTATTGCGGAAGATGAATTGATAAGGGCTTCTAATTTTGAGATATACTCATTTATATTCAAATGTTATCTCCTCAAGTGACTTCAAGTTTTCCTGTAATCTTTTCAGTGTCTCAAGTTCCCCTTCCCACTCAATAAGCTCCATGTCATCCACTCTACCATAAAGGGAATCTCTATCAAACTTTCCGTATTTATTTTCAAATTCCTGCAATTTGGACCGAGTTCTCTGAACCGTCTTTCTGAGCAGATCGGTCTCAGTATGTATGGCGTCCTCTATCTTTTTCTTCGTCCAATTATCGTTTGTTTCTACTGTCAGCTTTGTCACTATTATCACCCCCTTTAACTTATTATTTTTTATCTTAACATACCAGATATAATGAGAGTATCACTTCACGTTTTCCGAATACCGCCGGGTTCTGCTCTGCATAGTGGCTTTGCAGCAGCCGGTCGGGGATATGGGTCTGGAGCACTGCCAGCACCTTGAAAGGATTTAGCAGTTCATCTTTAAGCGCATCCAGGGCTTTTAATGTATTTTTTGCCGTCTGTTTGGGCAGGCCGCCTTCCTCAAGCTGGGTCGATACTTTTCTAAGGTAAAGCTCCTGGTCTTCGGTGAGTTTCTGCGTGTTTTTCATGGTTGCCTTTAGAATGCGCAGGATATTAGCGGCGCTGTCGCGACCTCTCCTTTTCTGAGGTTCAGCCATTTCGTCGGTCGTAGCGATAATAAAAGCTTCCTTGTTGCTGTCCAAAAGGTCATACATCTCGGCGGGGAGGTTTCCCTTTTTTTCATCCGGATCACTTTCAAACAGTCTTGCCGCTGTCATGAAATCAAGTTCTTCAGATGCTTGCTTTACCCGCGCCATGAAAAACTTTTGCAGTTTCCCGCGGCGAAAAAAAGTAACACAGGCATCCTGCCTGTGCATAGGGCTATTCAGGCTGGAAGCCTGGGCTACAATGTATTGCCTTATTCTTTCTAACTGCTCAAGGCTTCGAATTATATGATCAAAGGATTCGGGCATCCACGCAGGTCCGCTTTGACCTGTGTGTTTGTTTAACTCATTGGCTGTATATGATTTCCAGGAATGGGTAATCTTTGATAAAGCCCACTCCTCCTTGGGGGTTATAATAACATGGACATGATTAGGCATGACAGCAAATTTATCCAAATTATATCTTTCACCATCAAAATGGTTTAATGCTTTCTCAACAATTTGTTTACACTCTTTTTTGCCCAATATGCATGAACCATAGTCATTATCCAATAAATCATCATATCGTTTGGAGAAAAGGCGATAGTATTCAATCTTTTTATGTTGTTTCAGTTTTTTTACTTCAGAAGGGTTGGAGATTTTGTTGGCTTCCAGCCACTGCTCTCTCTGCCTTTTTATGTTTTCAGAAACTTCCTGCGGAATTGAATCATATAACCTGAAGGTAATAAAATAAGCGGTTCCTTGCTGCTGCCAATGAGGTAAACTTCTCTGTTTTGTTTCGACTGATTTATACGGATCAAAATACATTATAGTATCACAGGCATCCTGCCTGTGGGTGCTCAGGCTGGACAGGCTCAGGCTGAACAGGCTGGAAGCCTGTTTTACTGTGCGGGCTTTTTTGGGCAGGTGTTTTATTTTTTCAAAAAGGTCGGAATCCTTTTCGCGGATATCCCGGATAACCTGCAAGTATTTCAGTTCGCTCTCCTCCGCTTCATCATCGCCTTCCAGCGTTTTCTTTGAAATCAACCGGTCGAACAGCTCATGGGAGCCGATAGGTTCGCCTTCGGTTAAAAGCTCCGCATCGCCGCCAAGAAGGGTTAAAAAGGCATTGATTTTCGCTTCTGCCGCTTCTTTCAGCTTAATCTGGTCATTGGATTGTTTCGTGGGGAAAAAATTGAATGTATGGATAACATCAAAGGGTGTATCAACCCGGTTAATACGGCCCACTCTCTGCATCATTCTGGTCGGGTTCCAGGGGATGTCGTAATTGATCACCACATTGGCGCGGTGCAGGTTCACACCTTCCGACAGGACTTCAGTAGCAATTAATATGCGGTAATCTTCTTTTGGCCGGCGGGCCCGGGCGTCAAAGTTTTCAAGCACTTTGTCACGGATAGATTCACCTGAATCGCCGGTAAACAAAAGAACCTTGCCGGGATAATCTTCATCAATATTTTTAAATAAATAATTGGCAGTTTCCTTTGATTCCGTGAAAATAATAATATGATTCTTTTTCAGGACATTATTGTTTGACAGTTCATTTTTAAATTTCAGAAGTTTCGGATCACGTTTAACGTTCTGCCAAAGTTTTTTGACTTCCATCAAGATAGCAAAGTCATGCTCCAGGTCTTTTTTGAGTTCTTTTTTAAAGTCTTTGCTCTTATATTTTTCCGCCTTACCCTCATCTATCAATCGTTGGACTGCCTCATCGTCGTCGTTTTCTATAAATTCAAATATCTTGTTGGTGTGTTTTTTACTGACATACACATAGCCATTGTTCAGCTCTTTTATGAACATCTCGCAGGAACGCAGGAATCTGTCCACGGAATTTCTAAATGCAAAGAAACTGCTTTCTAATCGTTTGACAAGCAGTATTTTCATAAAACGGCCCATGTTCCGCTGAGATTGTTCTTCCAACTGATCAATCTTTCCCGCATAATAAAGCATGGGCATGTAGCGAGCATATCTGAATTGATTGGCAATAAGGTCGATGGTTTTGTTGAAGATATCGTCTTCTTCATCATTGAGCTCGTAGAATAGCGGCTCAGGTTTTTTGACATCCGGAAATTTAAGCCCCTGTTCTTTTATGTCTTTGATGAAATATTTTTCAATTTCTTCTGTTCGGGTGCGGCGTACCATTAAATATTTCAGGACCTTATCGCGGATTTCCCGTGCATTTGCTCTTACAGTATCTATGTATTTGGTATGGTCTTTCTGCCTGTCCAGTTTTTTAAGTTTTTTGTCCAAGCTATTAAAGAATGCCTCCAGGTCAGGCAGATTGGGAATGGTGCTTTTTTTGGCTTTCTGAAACAGCTTAAGCAGGCTTAGAATATCTTTGGGAGCATTGTTATAAGGCGTTGCAGTTACCAGGACAACTCTTTTTCCGCGACATACTTCCGCCAGTTGCTCATAGGATATTGTAGTTTCGGTTCTAAAACGGTGTGCTTCATCGATGATAATATTGGTGTATTTATCTAATCCTCTATCCAGCAATTTATCTAATTTGCCGAGTGATTCAAAATCAGCCGGAACCCGGAAGTCCGAAAACACATTGGGCCATGAACCGGGATTTGATTTTTCCAAAAGCACCGGCGGGGCGATAACAAGCGTTCTGCCGTCTAATTGACCTGCCAGCATAGCTGAAATGTAGGTTTTCCCTAACCCCACAACGTCTGAGATAAAAACGCCGCCATATTCCAGAAGTATTTTTTTGGCGTTTAAGACAGCCTGCTCCTGATATTCAAGCTTTTTAAACTCCTGCGGCAGATACTTAATGAATACCTCATCTGTCCGGCTGAGTTCATCTTTGAAATATTCGTAGAGAAACTTCAGATATAGCTGATAAGGCGTGATATTTTGAGACAACCATGTCTTGTCCTGAATGGTCTGAACATATTTTTCGCTGACATCAACAGCGTTACACCACAATTCCTCAAATTTGTTTTTCGCAAAATCATAGTCGCTTCTGTTTTTAAGTTCCACGTTGAATTCAAGATTGTCAACCAGTCCGGCTTGTGTGAAATTGCTGGAGCCTGTGATAACGCGGCCGGTATCCCTGTCGCCCTCCTTAAATGTCATAATATAGAGTTTGGCGTGGATATTCCGTGACGGATAAGCCCTGATTTCCAGCTTGCTGTTTCTGATCCATGCTATGAATTTATGTACGCCTTCTTCAACATTTCTGTTGTCCTCAGAATCCTCCATCTCATTCCGGACAAGATTTTCAACTTCCTGCTTTGCTTCGGCATGAGAGAAATCAAATGTTTTCCAGGTGGGATTATTCGCCTTTTCCATCAGTTCGAGAGTTTGCCTGCTTGTGCTGATGCCAATCAGGATTCTAATTTTTTCTGTGCTTTCCAGTGATGGGTAGATGGCATGAAAGCCACTTGAGTAGAAGTATCCTGCGAGACAATCAAAAAATGAAGTATCTTTAATAAGGACTTCAAATCTTTCTTTAAGACTTTGATTTTCTTCGTTTGTAATAAATGACAGATCAGTGTCCATAAATATCCTATGTTATCATCTTTAAGCAACCTTCATGGCCATTCCGGCGGTTTGGCTTCATATCATTCTTTATTTGTTTGTGCTGTTTCTTCTTTGATTTCTTCAGTATCCTTATGAAACAATGAACAATGGATTATTAGGGCAACCCCCTCTTAGGTTAAGAGCTTGCTATATTATAGAGGGGTTAAGTCAAATTTAACAGGGAAAAGGGCTGCGCTCATTCTTGGAATGAAGCAATAAGCAAGTTGGGCGGGATAAAAAATAGTAACTATTCAGGTAGGCACAAAGGTACAAAGTGGCAAAGGCACAAAGTGAAAAAAAGGATGAAAAACTTTTCTTGTATTTCTGTAACCCTATGTGCCTTTGCCACTTTGTGCCTGAGTAGTTACATCAAGGGAAAATTTATTTTAAGAGCTGAAAACCGACCAATAAGACTAAGCGGGGTTTGACTTCAGCCCGACTACCACAATCCCCGCCTTATCAGCTTCATTTATGAATTTGTCCTTATTAACAATTATGCACTTTGATGCCTCTATCGCCAATACTTTGGCCCCTGCCTTCTGCATGGAAACAATAGTGCCGGTTCCTACCGCCGGCACGTCAAAACGCATGTCCTGCTGCGGTTTGCTGACTTTAATGACAACAGCGTCTTTTTGCGCAAGAGAGCCGCCTCTTTTGATAGTCTCGTCAGTCCCCTCTATGGCTTCAACTGCCATGACAGCCATATCCTTCACAACAACAGTCTGCCCTATATCAAGCCGCCCGATTTTTTTAGCTATCCCCCAGCCGAACTCTATATCCTTCAGATCATCTTTTGACGGTTTCCTGCGTGTCAACACACCGTCAGGAGCAAGCAGGTTTTCTGTAAAGGTGGTTGTTTTATGGATTCTGATGCCTTTTTTCTCAAGTTCTTTTACGACCGCCTTCATTATTGCATCATCGGAACGGTCTTTTAATGAAAAGAGAAGTTTCATGGCCCTGAGATCCGGGATGATATTTTTCTTGTTTTCATAAAGGAGTCTCTTGGGAACCTTGCCGGCCATTACCACCTCGGTTATGGATAATTTTTTTAACAGTGACAGCAGGCCCCCGAAGCTCCCGATCCTGATTTTATGGAAATCATCTGCAACAGGTTTCAGTGACTCGTCGGCCGGCGGCTGCAAGGCAATGGCAACCACATGGTATCCCATTTTTTTTGCCTCCGAAGCAACGACAACCGGCAGGTCTCCCATCCCGGCAATGAGTCCCAGCTTCCCGGAATGTCCGGGTTTACAGGATGCCTTTACCTGCATATTCCTCTTTTGTTTTTTTCGATGAATCCTATGAGATTTTTTATCTCCCCGGAGAGTTTCTTCTCTTTCTTTAATATGTCTATTGCTTCCTTGAGTGTCAGTTTGCTCCGGAATAATATCTTATAGGCATGTTTGAGTTCTTTGATCTGGGAATCCGTAAAATTCTGGCGCTTAAGACCGGTTGTGTTCAGCCCGTAAAGTTTGGCCCTGTCCCCCGCGGCTGTAGTATAAGGGGGTATATCCTGGGGAATGGCGCTGAAGCCCCCGATCATGGAATATGCCCCTATCCTCGTAAATTGATGCACTGCAACGAGTCCCCCGATAAAGGCAAAATCTTCCACGGTTACATGTCCTGCAAGCGTAGTGGCATTTGCCATTATCACATTGTTTGCAACACGGCAGTCATGGGCGATATGGACATAAGCCATTAAAAAATTGTTGTCCCCTATTATTGTAACTCCGTCTCCGCCGACAGAGGCGCGGTGGACCGTAATGTATTCCCTTATAATATTGTTATTGCCGATCAATACTTTTGTTTTTTCATTTTTATACCTGGTGTCCTGGGGCGGAAGTCCTATGGATGTAAACGGATATACAATACAATCGTTGCCCATCTCCGTCTCTTCAATAACGACATTCGCAATGAGCCTGGTGTTTTTGCCGAGCTTTACTCCTTTGCCGACAATACAGTAAGGGCCGATTTCAACCCCTGCTGCAAGTTTAGCCTTTGAATCTACAACCGCTGTCGGGTGAATTTTCTGTTTAGCCATTTTTCATTTCCTTTTCCGATACCATTGCGGTAAAGTCGGCCTCTGCCACAACTTTGTCATCGACAATGGCCTGTGCGGAGAATTTCCATACGTTATTTCTCTGCTGAAGGACATTGACCTCAAAGCGAAGCTGGTCTCCGGGCACGACCGGTTTCCTGAATTTGGCCTTTTCTATACTCATGAAATATATGGAGCTGCCCTGGGCTCCGGAATGGAAAGCCAGTATCCCCGACACCTGTGCCATTGCCTCTACAATTAAAACCCCGGGCATGATGGGGTTATCAGGGAAATGCCCCTGGAAAAAATGTTCATTTGCTGTCACATTCTTGAGTCCGACCGCCCTGGTTTTCGGCTCTATGTCAATGATCCTGTCAACGAGAAGAAACGGGTACCGGTGCGGCAGGATCTTTTGTATTTCACGGATGTTCATCATCTCATTGTTCCTCCTTGTATAATCACCATTATTCGGATTATACATCCTGATCATTACAGGATGTCTTTTTGGACCTTCTTTCAAGCTCCTGCAGGCGTTTCACATATTCAGGCAGTTTTGCATAAATGTTTTGAGAGCGCAGCCATGTCTTGTGCGGAATAGCCGGGCTTCCGGAATATATCCGTCCCTCATGGATATCGTTTCCAATACCCGCCTGGGCCCCCGCCATTGCGCGGCTGCCGATTTTAACATGGTCTCTGACACCGACCTGTCCGGCAAGGACAACCCCGTCGCCGATTTCCACACTCCCGCTGATACCCACCTGACCTAATATTAAACAGTTTTTACCGATTCTTACATTATGGGCAATCTGTACGAGGTTATCGATTTTTGTTCCGCATCCTATAATAGTATTTTCTACTGTGGCCCTGTCAATACAAACATTAGCGCCAATCTCCACGCCGTCTTCAATTATTACCCCTCCTACCTGCGGTATTTTGTAATGTATCCCATTTTCCCAAACATATCCGAAACCCTCCGAGCCTATGACCGTGCCGGAATGCACTATCACTTTTTTGCCGATCCTGACGTTTTCCCTTATTGTCACATTAGGGTAAATAACCGAGTCATCACCTATTGAGACCCCGTCACCTATATACACACCGGGCGATACAACAACCCTTGCTCCTAATATAACGTTGTTATTGATATGAGCAAGCGGATGTACGGAAACATCATCCCCCATATGCACATCTTTGCCGATAATGGCTTTATCGCTGACCCCTGAAGGATTATATGGTTTTACATAAAAAATCTCCAATGCCCTGGCAAAAACGTATTGAGGATTATCAACAATAAGCATGCTGAGTGCCGGTTCATTTATTTCTTCTTTTACTATCAGGGCGGAAGCATTCAGACCGGAAATCTCATTCAGGATTTTTTTATCCGTGAGGAATGTAATGTCCCCCTCTTGAGCTTCCTTTATCCCGGATACCCCTGTTATTTCCACATCAGGATTGCCGGATATCCTGCCGCCTGTGAGTTCTGCCAACTCCCTTAGTTTCATTTTTTTATATTCACAGATTTAAAAGTTTCAGCGTAATCAGAGTCTGTGTATAAGCTCTAACAGTTGTCGTTTTTCCGTCATTCCGGCTTGTCCGGAATCGTTTCTCCAGGAAGGATTCCCGACGCGCTTCGCTCGCGGGAATGACATGCCTTTGAGTATTTGCGTTAATTTATACACAGACTATAATCAATCGGTTTTTTCAGCAGGTTTCCCGGCTTCATTAAACATCTTAAGAACCCTGTTCGTCAAATCCGATTCATCAGGCATATAAATTACCCCCGCTTTATCCAGAACAGCTATATAACCCTCTTCCAGGGCAATCCCGGCTAAGAGCTTTTTAACATCCAGCACTATCTTCTGAAATAATTCCGCCTCATTTTTCTGCAGGTCTTTTTCACTATCTCTTCTCATTTTCTGATATTCTGCCATCAGGTTCTCATGTTCCGCCTTTTTTTTCTCTATAGTTTCGGGAGTAAGGATAGCCCCCTGTTTTGCCAGTTCTTCCTCGAGTTTTTTAATTTGCCGCACCTTTTCCATGATAATGGCGTTTTTGGCCTTTTCTAAACTCTTATATGTTTTTAATGCCTCTTTACCCTGGTCCGATTCCATCACAATCTTTCCCATGTCTACATACCCGATTTTTACTTCCGCCGCCTGTACGCTGCTGAATGCAAGCAATGAAATAATTATAAAAAAAACAGTTTTTTTCATGAAGCCTCCCTATATGATCACCCTGGTTTATAAAATGTGATTGCCCGGATTATTTTCCATCCGTGTTTGCCTGTGCATTAAAAGAATCCTCCCAGTGAAAATTCAAACTTATCGTTATTTTCACCTTCCCTGGGATATATATTAAAACCCCATTCCAGCCTTATTGGGCCAAACGGGGACAGCCACCTCACCCCGGCCCCGGCCGTTCTTCTCATATTGCCGTAAGATAAAGTATGGTCTTTATCAAAGGCGCCGCCGTAGTCGAAAAACAAAACACCCTTAAGTTTAATATCGTCTATCATCGGAAAGATATATTCGGCATTAAATATCAGCTCCTCGGTCCCGCCTGTTTTCTCCCCTTTTTCATTTATGGGACCTCCTTCTCCAAAATCAAGTCCTCTTATGGTATTAATGCCGCCAATGTAAAATCTTTCATAAAGGGGCAGTTCTTTACCGTTGTATCCTGCGGCATAACCGTACCGTCCGCGAAGGCTGAAAGTTGTTTTCCATATTACAGGGAAGTACCATATGGAATCAACCACCCCCTTCACAAAATAATTATCTCCACCGAGTCCTGCAAGTGTAATATAAAGCGCATTCCTTGATCCTGTCGCAGGGTCTAAATAGTTATCGCGCGTATCCTTCCAGACAGACGGGCTTATGCTGCTTGTGAGCTTTGACCCTTCCTGGTCCCTGATGAGTGAAGAGGCATCTTCCGATACATCGGTGATTTCCACCTCTTCAATCCTGTACCTTATATTGCCGCCTACATATTCGGATAATTCTTTGCCAAAGCCGATGTACCCCCCCGTTGCCTTTTTGTCATAGTCGGTGTAATCAAATTGTTCATTGTAAATGCCGATTGAGGCGGAAACGGGTTTATTCATAAACCAGGGGTCACGAAGGGAGATATTGTAATTTGTTCTTCGTGAACTGAAATCGGCTTTTAATTTAAGATACAGGCCCCTTCCGAACAGGTTCGTCTGGGTCAGTTCCCCCATGACCATGACTTTGTCTACAGAGCTGTATCCGCCCCCGATACTCAGCATGCCCGTTAATTTTTCTTTAACCCTGATATTTATATCCATGAGCTGCTCTTCTACCCGGGGGATGGGATTGACATCTACACTCTCAAAGAAATTAAGGTTGTTTATTCTCTGGTAACTTCTCTTTATGAGTTTCTTGCTGAAAATATTACCTTCATCAAGCCTCATTTCTCTCCTGACTACTTTATCGCGGGTTTTGATATTACCCGTGATATTTATCCTGCCGATTCTGAATACCCCCCCTTCTGTAATAGAAAAAGTGATATTGGCAATTTTTTCTTTTGTATTAACATCAATTAAAGGATTGACATCCGCCCGCGCATAACCCCTGTCCATGTAAAGATCGATAATTTTGTCGATATCTTTTCTGAGGGCGCTTCTGTTGAATATCCGGCCGGTGGTGATTTCGATCTGGTTGTAGAGTTCCGGGTCGGAAAACACTTTATTGCCCTTAATCCGGATATCCCCGATTTTGTACTGGTCTCCTTCAGATATGGATATAGTCAGGAAGATTTTTTTTTTGTCCGGGCTTAACCTGATCTTCGGTTCCGAGACGGCAACATAAATATAGCCTTTGCTCTGATACAACTCTCTTATTCTTGCCAAATCCTGCCTGATCTGCTCTTTCCTGTAAATACCCGATCCGGTCAGGAATGAGAAGAGCCATCTTTCTTTTGTCTTCATGACCTTCTTGATCTCTTTTACGGAAAGGGACTTGTTCCCTTCTATTGTAATTTTCTTGATTGTTACCTTGGGTCCTTCTTCTACCTGGAAGGTCAGCGCTGCTGCATCTTCCGGGATTTCCCTGATTATGGGAACTACCCTGACAAGCCAGTATCCTTCCGACTGGTAAAAAGAAATGATTTTCTGAACATTATCGGTTATAAGAGAGAGGTTTGCAATTGCTCCTGAGGTTATTGTTATTTTTTCCTTCAGGTCTTTTGTTTCAAACTCTTTATTCCCCTGGAAGTCCAGGCTGACAATGGTCGGTTTTTCCATGAAAATATATACGAGTTTAATCCCGCCTTCAAATGGCTCGATCTCGACCCTTATATCATCAAAATACCCGATTCTGTATAATCTTTTGATATCATCCTGAACACTGTTTTTTGAGAAGGGAAGTCCTGCCTCGCTCTTTATTTTTGAAGAAATAACGCTGCTGCTGATTTTCCTGTTCCCTTCAATCTCTATTACCTTGATAAGTGGAGCCGCCTCTGCTGAATTGGCTGGAATATTGAGCAGAAAAAGTGACATGTAAAAAAACATTGCAGTGAAAATATAAAATTTATTTCTAAGCCGCATTGATTGATTCAAAGGCATAATTGTATCAGACACAAGAATCTCCTCGTGGAAAAAGTAAGAGGTAGTATAGCACTAAATTAAATTTAAAATCCAACAGTTACTCCTGATATTCCGGGTGGTTTGCGGCCCTGCGGTTTCAGGTATGCCTGACCATTGCCCGGTATGGAACGGATCAACATGCACGGCCTGTAAGCCCGGATAAATACAGGTTTTCCGGCAAGTCCCGTGAAGATTTTCAGTAACCGGTTGGTTAAATCCGCTTTGCATGATATAGTAAGTAACGCAGTGGTTATTAATAACGATAAGGTTGAGAATTCAGAATGATTAATGTCGCAGTCATAGGCGTGGGATCAATCGGGGTTCACCATGCCAGGATATTTTCAGACCTCGAAGGCGTAAATCTTGTGGGAATTGTTGATGCTGATCCTGCAAAGGCAGAGGAAATCGCCTCAAAGTATAATTGCAGGGCCTTCGGAAACCACATGGAGGTCATGGATATTGTGGACGCAGTCAGTATTGCCGTACCCACCACCCTCCATTTTGAAACAGGGATGGATTCCCTGAAACACGGCAAAGATATTCTTATTGAAAAACCCGTCACTACAACTTTAGAACAAGCGGACATGCTTATATCGGAAGCGGAAAAAAGGGGCCTCATTTTCCAGGTCGGCCACCTCGAGAGATTCAATGCAGGGGTGTCCCTGATAAGCGCCATGGTCGAAGAGCCGAAGTTTATTGAATCTCAACGCCTCTCCCCATTCCTCGGAAGAGGAATAGATGTGGATGTAACACTTGACTTAATGATACATGACATAGATATAATACTCAGCCTGGTGGATTCAGGCATTGCCGACCTTCGCGCAACAGGGGCAAGCGTTCTGACAGGGAACATAGACATTGCCCATGCCTGGATCGAGTTTGAAAACGGCTGCATTGCCGAAGCCGTCTCAAGCAGGATAGCAAACGAAAAGAAAAGAGAACTCAAGGTTTTTCAACACAATTCTTATTTGAACCTGGACTATCAAAGCCAGGAAATAACATGTTATACAAGGCTTAACGGCAATGTGGGAAAAGAGACGAAAAAACCCGGGGCCAGAGAGCCTTTAAGAGAACAGCTTCTCTCTTTCGTGGATTGCATTGAAAACAGGAGACAGCCTGTAGTCTCCGGGCATGAAGGGAAAGAGGCGCTGAAAGTTGTATTAAAAATATCAGGGCTGGTTAATCGCAGCCTTACAATCTGAATCAAAGACATGCCGAAAATCATATGTAACACTACAGCCATACCCATGCTTGACATTAAGGCGCAGCATGAACCCCTTAAGGATGAAATCAAAACCGCACTGAAAGACATCCTGGACAGTGGACGGTTCATCCTCGGGCAAAATGTGTCGTCGTTTGAGCAGGAAGTCGCTTCATATCATAATGTCAACAGTGCGGTGGGTCTCGCCTCGGGCACGGATGCCTTATACCTGTCTCTCAGGGCGCTCGATATAAAAGAAGGCGATGAAGTAATAACAACGCCGTTTACGTTTATCGCGTCTGCCGAGGCAATCACTTATGTCGGTGCAACCCCTGTATTTGCCGACATAGACAGGAATACGTTAAATATAAACCCGGTAAAGATAGAAGAGAAAATAACCCCGAAAACAAGGGCCATAGTGGTTGTGCATTTATTCGGACAGCCGGCGGACATGGATGAGATAATGAAAATCGCCGGAAAATACAAGCTGAGAGTTATTGAAGACAGCGCACAGGCGTTCGGGGCAAAATATAAAGATGTTCCGGTCGGAGGCATCGGCGATGCCGGATGTTTCAGCTTTTATCCAAGCAAAAACCTGGGCGCCTATGGTGACGGCGGCATGATGATAACAAATGACCCGGAAATATCAGGCAAGGTAAAGTTGTTGAGAAACCACGGTATGACCGGCCCGTATCAGCACAGCTTTATCGGTTATAACAGCAGGCTTGATGAAATACAGGCCGCGATCCTCAGAATAAAACTGAAACATATTGATACATATAACCGGAACCGGCGCAACATTGCAGCGCTGTACACATCGCTTCTCGGCAGGGCTGTTAAATGCCCGGTAGAAATGCGGGACAGAACCCATGTCTATCACCAGTACACGATAATGACCCCGGAGAGAGCAGGGATAATAGAAGCCCTCAGGGACAACCGTATATCATCGGTGGTTTACTATCCCGCCCCCCTTCATTTCCAGGAAGCGTTTAAATATCTTGGTTATGAAGCAGGCGACTTCCCGGAAAGTGAGGCTGCTGCAAAGGAGGTGCTTTCA
>DRDE01000153.1 GCA_011040095.1 Nitrospirota bacterium | reverse complement strand
GACTTTGATCTGCAGCAGACAGTTCTTAAAGGCGGCATGGTCGTAGTAACAGCAACAAAAACCAAACATTTGCTTAAAGATGTACCGGTGGCTGTCAGTGTTATTACCAGAAGAGAAATTGAAACAGGTAATTTTAGTACCGTGCAGCAAGCCTTGAGATACCTGAGCGGTGTTCAGGTCAATGAATCGTATGGCTGGGGAGACAAGGGGAAAATAGAGTTTGAGGGTATGGAAGCAAGGCATACTCTAATTCTGGTGAATGGACAGCGTGTCTATGGCGGACATAGAAATGCAGTAGATGTACAGGCCTATCCTCTGGGAGCGGTTGAGCGAATAGAAGTGGTAAAAGGACCGGGCTCGTGCCTTTATGGAAGCGATGCGATGGGAGGTGTGGTTCATATTATTACGAGATCCGCTTCTAAAAAACCGACTTTTTTCTTAGCACCGTCGTTTGGGACCCGCGGCCGCAAAATCTATGAAGCAAATAATGGCCTATCCATTGGTAAATTGAGCTATTTCCTAAATTTTACTCATCGGCAATCCGATGGTATTTCCCCTGAAACAGACAAATATAAAGAGGATGCCGTTCAAGGAAATTTTGGTTATAAGATCAATCATAATTCCAAATTAGCGCTAATGCCATATTATTCTATGCAGAAGATGAACTGCGATGATCGAAAGCAGACGAGGTATAGTCTCAATTCAATATGGCAGTGGCAGCCAGACAAGGCTTCGACATTAAAAATGAGAGGCTCTTTTTTTCATTATAATCATTGTTGGACAACACCAAACAGAATATCTGGGGAGAACAAGAGAACGGGATACAAGAATAACTCATACGAAATGGAGTTAAATTACACCCGCCATTTGGGCAACAGGCATCTACTGACATTGGGATACTATTTCGATATCTCGAAAATGAATAATGACCATATCGGTTTTGCCGCTGATGAGAAGACCAACAGCGTTTATATTCAGGATGAAATTACACTTAACACTGTTACTCTGTTGCTTGGAACACGGGCCGACAGGCACAACCGATGGGGGACTGAGATTAATCCCAAAGTGAGTTTTCTTTACAAAATTAGCGGAGATTTGAAAATAAGAGGCTCAGTAGGAAAGGCATTTAGAGGGCCAAGCCTGATCAAGCTTTATGGCGATAATTGGAGAATGGGGCCTTATCTTGCGCATAAGAATCCTGATCTAAAACCCGAAAGCTCTATTGGTTATCAATTGGGAGCCGAGTGGAATATCCTGGCAGATGTTCTGGGCGGCGTTTCATTTTTTCGGAATGATTTGGAGAATTTGGTCAGTTCCCAATATGTTAAATCCGGTCGCCCGCCGTGGGATCTTTATTGGAGCAACATGAACCAGGCACTCACACAGGGGATAGAGCTGAATCTGGCAAGTCTGATCACGAATCATATTTCTGCCAGATTAGGTTACACATATCTCAATACTGAAGATAAAAAAACAGGAAAGCAACTGACCTATAAATCCGGAGAAAAATTGTTTTTTGAATTTGTCTGGCAAATTCCTCGAATAGGTCTGGGAATAAATGTTGATGGGCGCTATATTGGCAAAAGATATAAAGATAAAGAAAATCTTAATCCGCTAAGTGAGTATGCCCTCGCTAACATTAGTCTTACTAAAAACTTTACAAGAGTCATTCAATTGTATCTGAGAGTGGATAACATCTTTAACAAAAAAGAGGTGGAAGATGCGTACACCATTGATGGAACAGAATTACTTGGTGGATTAAGGCTAAGTTACCAAAGAAAGTGAATTGACCATCGGAATTCTCTCAATGATAAAACCTGAGAAAAATTAACGGAGGAGAAAGAAAATGAGAAAAATTGGTTTTATTTTTACGCTGTCGGCAGTGTTTTGTTTGGCCGTTTTTAATGCGGCTTTTTCGCATACTTTATGGTTGAACGCCACTGATTATTCACCGGAACGTGGTGCAAAAACGATAATCTATTTTGGCTGGGGGCATAAATATCCGGTGGCTGATTTCCTTTCTGCAAACAAACTGAGAAATTTTAGTCTAATAACGCCAAAGGGAGAAATTAACGAGTTGCAACCGGGACAGGGCGGTTTTCTTGCGACACAGTTGAGTCTGTCTGACAAAGGCACCTATATTGTGACCGCTTCATTAAAATCAGGATTCTACACGATGTATGTGAAAAATGGCAAAATTCACCATAAAAGCGGACCAAAGACAGGGCTCGATGGGGTGATTTTAAGTTTGTACTTTGAACAATATGCAAAAGCGCTAATCAATGCCGGAGGAACGAATTCATCCTTCTCAAAACCTGTGGGACATACGTTAGAGATTGTTCCGCTGCAAAACCCGGCAGAGCTGAAAGTCGGCGATTTTCTTCCTATTCAGGTGCTATTCAGAGGAAGGCCTGCCAGATTCTGTTCGGTTTACGGGACTTATGCCGGTTTTTCCAGTGAAGACGATTTTGCCTTTGCAGCGGTTACCGACAGTGAAGGAAAGGCAAAGATTCGAATCCTTCATTATGGACCGTGGATGGTCAAAGCAACTGTTAAACTTTCCGCCCCGGAGAGCTTTAAAGACAAGTGCAATGAAATGTCGTATACGGCTACGCTCACGTTTGAAATTAAATAAGGCGAATTGTTTCTATCTTTAAATTATTGCAATGACGGAATATTTTTTGTTAAGATTTATGGGTGTTTTAGCCGGCTCTCTTCCGGAGAAGTAAAATAAGTTGACCCGTCACCTAACGGATGTTGCCCTGTATCCCGCCATGTGTGCATGGGAATTGCTTCCGGTTACATATTGACAAAAAAGGCGTTGGATGTGCTTTATCCGAACAATACGCCCAAACGGGGATAAATTCGCACCGCCGGGATCGATATCTGTTTTTTCAGCCGT
Organism: Nitrospirota bacterium; assembly: GCA_011040095.1. Taxonomy (GTDB): domain Bacteria; phylum Nitrospirota; class Thermodesulfovibrionia; order UBA6902; family UBA6902; genus BMS3ABIN06. Next base: position 483 of record DRDE01000153.1, on the reverse strand, counting down.
TAATTTAAATCCCCGCAAAAGTCCATCATCAAATCGGGCCGGAGACGGGTACTTTAGATTATTACAGAGAATTTACGCCCCGGATTAACGCCATGCACCGGATCAGTATAACCTATCGCAAGCTGAATAAGAACGGAGAAAAACCGTTCAATCACCGCGCGAGGCTTCTTAACCTGTTTAATTCATAAAATTTCAGAGAGACGTAACAAATCACAAAGAAATAATGAGTTATGGTTTTGCTCAATGAATAAATTATTTTTTAGTCTCCGTTACACGGTCCTATTTATACTTTTATTTTTCAACACCTTGCGGTCTTTGCGCGCTTTGCGAGAGAATAATTCAGGTTAAATCCATTTCAGAATACCGACAAAGAGGATCAGGCACAGGATGTCAAAGCCCCACAGCCCACTCACCGTCCACAGTTTCTTTTTGAAACTCTCCATGTCGTAGACCCAGAAGGCAGCGATGAAGAAGGTCAGGTAG
>DRDE01000152.1 GCA_011040095.1 Nitrospirota bacterium | reverse complement strand
CGTTGTCAAGAGGCTTTCAAGCCCTGCAAGCGCCCTGTCCGGGCTTTCGGCCGTCAGGGCGTTTTCAAGGAGCCGGGGCATGACCTCTCTTATAAGGGAACGTTCCTGCATGGTTCGAAAGGCGCTCATATGCTCTCTTATGTTTTTCATGTTAATCAGGCATTTCCCGGCATGCCTTACCTTCCTGAATGAAAGGTATCCGGAGAGCTCTTCATCACTCAGTTTTCCCTCAAGCAGGTTCAATGCCTCGGCATGGACGTCCTCCTTGGTGCCGAGCAGAGAGTTGTACATATTTTTTGTCTGCATCCTCCTGAGACGCAGACTTGCAAGGAAATCACTTTTAGACGGAAAACCCATCGACCTTGCGATAACCTCCGTCTCTTCATCGGATGGCGGAAGCGTATGAGTCTGCAGGTCTTCTTTCATCTGGAGATAGTGCTCAAGACGTCTGAGGAAAAGATAGTTTCCTCGGAGAGTGACGAGGTCCTCTTCCGGCGCCATCTTCATCTCCCGGAGTACGCGTATGGCATCGAGAGTTCCGTGGGTCCTTAAGTGCCTGTTGGCCCTGCCGTAGAGGAGCTGGAATGTCTGGACAAAAAACTCCGCCTCCCTGATTCCACCGTATCCGCGTTTTATATCATCACGCGCAAAAGTGGAATCTATTTTTTTCTTGAGTCCCCGTATTTCTTCAATCTCGCTGTAGTCAACGGTCTCTCTCCAGACAAAGGGCCTGATTGCCTCCATAAATGCCTTTCCAAGCCCTATATCACCGGCTGCAGGCCGCGCCCTTATAAGCGCCATCCTTTCCCAGGTGCGCCCCCATGATTCATAATAAGTCCGGTAAGCCTTCAGCGGCAGCGCAACCTCACCCCTCTGCCCCTGGGGCCTTAACCTGAGATCAACCCTGTAGGCAATACCGTCCTCAGTCTGGGAAGATAGCAATTTGCCGAAAAGCTCTACAACCCTGCAGTAGAATTCATGGTTGCTTATCCTGTTTGTCCTGACACCCGAAGGACCGGGCACACCTGCTGTCCGGCCTCCCTCTTTGTCGTAAACAGCTATTAAATCAACATCCGAGCTGTAATTGAGCTCTTCAGCCCCGAGCTTGCCGAGAGCGATAAGGGTGATTGCGCTATCCGCGGGTTTTCCGAATCTCTGCCGGTTGAGCCTCAGCGACCACTTCAGTGATATGGAGATGATGGTCTCCGCAAGCAATGTAAGCTCCTCCATTGAGGATTGTATACCGGTTTCGCCCGTAATATCCCTTAGAGTAATCCTCAGCAGATACTGTTTCTTAAAAAGCCTTAAGGCCTTCATCATATGATTGATATCCATTTTATGTCCGGGCAACCCCCCTGCCCTTTCTTCAAGAGATATTTTTGTAATATTACTCCTGATTTCCCTGATTGCGGCGAAGAGTTCTCCGGGATTGGCAATGCAATAATTCGCAAGGAACCGGCTGACGGCAAAGAGCCTGGCCGCTATTGGAAAACAGGGGGAAGGACTTTTGTCGGGGTTCAGTTCAACAAATCTTAAAAGATTCCTTTGAGCCCTTTCAGGATCAGGAGTATTTGCGGAAGCCCCTGCTATCTCTTCATATGTTTTTTCATCAATGGCCATAGGATTATATTGAGCCGTCAAGACACTAAGTTACAAAAAAATAAATGTTTTTAATCTTCAAGGCCCGGCGCCTCTGCGGCATGAATAATTACTTGATTTTTGCTAATATAGCTTAATATCTGCATTTTTAAATAGCATAATCAAAACAGGAGGAAAATACCATGAAGATGATAGCCGCGGTTATTAAGCATTTCAAACTCGATGATGTAAGAAAGGCATTGACAGACATCGGGGTGCAGGGTATGACGGTTATTGAGGTCAAGGGATTCGGCAGGCAGAAGGGGCATATGGAAGTTTACAGGGGTGTAGAGTATGAGGTAAAATTTCTCCCTAAGATAAAGATAGAAGTTGTTGTCTCTGATGAAAAGGCGGAAAAGGTGATTAATGCAATAGCAGAATCAGCAAAAACAGGTGAGGCAGGTGAGATCGGAGATGGAAAGATATTTATTTATGACCTGCAGGATATAATAAGAATCCGAACCGGCGAAAAGGGGGAAGAGGCGATTTGAAATGCTTTGCCGGTCCATTTCGTGATGTCTCGGGTCAAAATGTTTTATAAAAGATTAATTCCGTGAAACCTCATTATACAAAGAATAAAAGCCGGCAAGGGTGGCTGCTGTTAAATATTATTGCATTTATAGCCGGGGCTGCATTGATGTCCATGGAGATACTGGGCAGCAGGATACTGGCCCCCTATTTCGGCAACTCCATCTTTGTCTGGGGCAGCCTGATATCCGTCTTTCTTGCAGCCCTGAGCGTGGGTTATTTTCTTGGCGGCAAATCTGCCGACAAAAGGCCGGATTATACAACCCTGGCGTTTATCCTGTTGATAGCCGGGATATTCATATTCGTTTTACCGCTTGTTTACAATAAAATCAACAATGCTATTTTTGATTATGATTTCGGGGCAAGGGCAAACCCACTGATAGCGTCGCTTGTTCTTTTCTTTATACCCAGCAGTTTCCTTGGGCGCCGTATCGCCTTTTGTCATCAGAATGGCTGCCAGATCAGTAGAAACAATGGGGAATGTATCCGGGACGGTTTATTCCATTTCCACTGCCGGAAGCATAGTGGGTACTCTCTTTACCGCATTTTACCTGATCCCGTCCATGGGCATAAAAACCATCGGTTTTTTAATAGGCGGCTGTTTGCTTGTATTGTCCCTGTCGACTTTTCTTCTCGGCAAAACAGGCAAGAAACGACTGAAACCCCGATATGCGGCAGCGTGTTTCTTTTTCCTCGTTGTCCTGTTTAACGGCCGGGATTCATTTGACCGGACAGATGCGCTCTATGAGAAAGACTCATTGTATTATCATATAATAGTCATGGAAGACCACTGCTGCAGATACCTGAAATTCGATTTTGATATGCGGCATTTCCAGAGCGCAATGTATCTGGACCTGCCATATAACAGCCGGCTGGCATACGCTGATTACATACCCCTCTCTTTTGCCTTTAACCCGACAGCAAACGACATCCTCGTTATAGGCCTGGGCGGCGGGTCCCTGCCGAAAATGTTATACAGGATAAATCCCGGTTTTAACGTGGATGCAGTGGAACTGGATACTGAGGTTGTAAAGATAGCGGAAAAATATTTCTATTTTAAAGAAGGAGTTCACGCAAACGTATTTGTTAATGATGCCAGGATTTTTGTCAAGAAAACCCGGAACAAGTATGACATTATAATTCTTGATGCCTACAAATCCGAATTCATCCCCTATCACCTCCTGACCAGAGAATACTTTGAAGAGCTGTCCGCTATCCTGAATGACGGCGGCCTGCTGCTTCTCAATATGTACGATCCTCACAACCGGCAGATAAATAAGCCTGTAATAAAAACCCTGCGCACCGTATTCAACGATACGGTCCTTTTTGATATATTACCTGATGCCGATATCATCGTAGCCGGAAACAGCAAACACAAAACAACCCTCGAATCGCTGAAAATTGGAGCCGGAACAGTTAAAAATAAATACGGCCTTGATCTCGGGGAAAAGTTAAACAAATGGAAGGCAGTGCGTATCGGCAAAGATATACCCATATTTACGGATGATTATTCACCGGGGAGCCTGTATGGCTCTACCGGTTGATAATAACGGGAACCCGGTCTGTTCAAGCGGGTTCCGGACACCCGGTTACAGACTTCGGGCATGACGAAGATAAAAAACAGGCAATAGTTCAGCTCCCTCTTCCTTTGCATTACCCACAAGACTGAAAAACCTTTCCCCTTTTCCAAACTTGATACATTCGTAAAAAGTCGTCATACCCGCGAAAGCGGGTATCCAGGAAACATGTAACTAATTAAAAGGACTGGATTCCCGTTTTCACGGGAATGACAAAAAACCGCTTTTCAGGATTTATTACGAGTTTATCAAGTTTGATTAATTTTCATTTAACTGCACGATAAATTATAGCAGATTATAAACCATAGATTGTTTTTGTAAATGTGTAAACCTGACACCACGGATACAAAATTATGCTGCTGTTTCTTTCTTGATTTCCCAACCTGGAAAGACTATAACAGCCGGGCTGCATCCAATTGTTCGGTATTCATTAAGATGCTTTTGCTTTTGCAGTAGATGCAGTCTGCTTTGTCGGTAGTGATATAACTTTCCGTTTGCTTCTCTTTTCTTGTTTTTTCAAGTCTCGATATATTGCGTCTATATCATATCCAAATTTTGCTGCGTGCTCCTCTCGTACCTTCCTAACTTCCTCTACTATTTTATCTTTCCACATAATATTTATCCTCCCATAAGTTCTTCCGGTGTGCAAATAATTGGAGGTTCAAAACCTTCTTTATGACATGTCGCTGTTATAGCATGTTGCCTTTCCGCATTAGCTATGTGCTTGCAGTTCCAGGTTAATAAATAATCCATACCATGATTTATGGCAATGGCAATATGTAAAGCGTCCTCAACTGCCTTTTTAGGTAAAGCTTTTTCCTTTATCAAATCGTGAGCTAAAGAAGTTACATCTTCATTTAATTCAAGCAGGGGTATTGATTCAAGAATACTCAGGCGTTTTTGTGATGCATTTTTATCTCCTGCTTTTGCTTCTTGAATAACAAGCTGTGAAACAAACAAATCAAAATACTTTTTTCTATTTTCCCACCATTCATT
>DRDE01000151.1 GCA_011040095.1 Nitrospirota bacterium | reverse complement strand
TATTCCACAAGACAGATGAGCCGCCACCTTACTGTCCTCATTATAAAACTTCATCTGCGGGGAAAGAACATATTGAAGAAGCCTATGAAGAGAATTTAAAGGGCTATTTCCTTTTCAGTGCAAGCCCCTTTCATGATTCCGGGGGACGTATAACAGGCACAGTCGAAGTGGTACGCGATATCAGCAGCCTGAAGTTGAGCGCTGTGGAACAGCAGGAGCGGGAAAAACTCTTCCGCTCTGTAACGGAATCCGCTGCCGATGCCATCATATCAATCGACAACACGGACAGAATTGTTTTCTGGAACCGGACGGCCAAAGCAATGTTCGGATATTCCCCTGGTGAGGCGGTTGGAGAACCTCTTACCATAATAATTCCTAAACAATTCCGGCAGGCTCATAAAAAAGGCATAAAAAGGTTTCTTTCATCTCCAAGTCAAAAATTGTGGTCAGGGACCTATGATCTGACTGCGCTCAGAAAAAACGGCAGTGAATTTCCCGTAGAGCTTTCCCTTTCCAACTGGGAAAGCAATGGGGAGATATTCTTCACAGGTATCATCAGGGATATCACGGAGCGCAGGCAAGCGGAAGAAAAACTTCACGAAACTTCCATAACCGATGAATTGACCGGTCTGCTTAACCGCCGCGGATTTTTAACTCTTTCAGAAAAGCAGTTCCAGATTGCCAAACGGAACCTGAGGAATTTTTCCATTCTCTATATTGACCTGAACGACATGAAAAGAATCAATGATGAATGCGGGCATAAGGCAGGGGACCGGGCATTGGTGGATGTCTCCAATATACTCAGGCAGACTTTCCGTTCGTCGGACATAATCGCCCGTATCGGGGGGGATGAGTTTACAGTGCTTATAACAGAACCGCGCAGCGCTGATATTGAAAATATCGCGCTCAAACATCTTCAGGAAAATCTTGAAATCCATAATGAACGGATGGAACGTAATTACAAGCTTTCAATCAGCATGGGTATGGCGCATTTTGATCCCAAACACCCCCGCTCAATTGATGAACTTCTCAGCAGGGCCGATAAATCAATGTACATAAACAAGACGGATCAAAAGACAGGAGGGAAAAACTGAGTTTTACTTCCCGGCGGGTTTATTTGAGTATCTCCTGTTTGGCTTTGTTATATTCATCGGATGTAATTAATTTCTTTTCATACATCCGGGACAGCTCTGTGAGGGTTTTGATATTTTCATAGTTCGGGTTCGGAGCGGCCAATTGCTTGATGCGATCCGAGGCAGCCATGTTTGTTATCTGCCCGGCCTTTGAGTCACTGATTTTAAAAGTTGCTACCCCGCCTAAAAAGCTCACCTCAAAAGTCTTTCCTTTTAATAAAGACCCTCCGGCCATGTTCCTGAGCGCTTGCCCATCTGATTTTATTCGCCTGTAGAACCAGTATGCGGGCCCGGCAATCAGGAATAAGCTGCCAAGAATTATCCATATCGTGTGATTGATAATCCCGTAGAAAAAAAGTACCAGGACACCTACGCCGGCAAGCACAAGGATATGCATAATCAAAATCAGGAATGCAACCAGCATGCTTTTTAAAAGCGGATTTTCAACTTTTTGTCCCATTTTATGTTGCAGACCTTCTCTCTTGTATATTCAACCCCTTGTTCCAGGGCAGCTTTTTTTTATACGGGATAAAAGCCGCATTGCTTTAGCGCGGTTCGGATATGATAAGTCCGGGGAGTTTGAGACGGAAAGGCATCTAACAACTTAAACAGTTTTTAATGCTATTTTGAAACTGTTGACTATTTTTAAATATTTTTTTGTGGGTTTTAAAAGCTCAACACCCATCGTATCATAAAATCCGTCTGTCTTTTCCACACGCCTGACTTTAACGGGAATCTCCAGGTGACTGTTTTTTAAAGGAATCTGTAAGTTAAACTTCGAATCACAGGGGAGACAAATCCCCGACCTGATACACATACCTTTTTCCGAAATATCCGTTGCAATTCCATAGCAAACTGAATTATCCTGATGAAATTTAACCACTAAACTTGATGGTATTCTCTCGCAGGCTCTTCTTGTCACTTGATTTCAACCCATAGAATTAATTGGTTTGCTTGTCGGAATTTAAGCAAGATATATAATTTTATATTGTTTAATGAGATATGTCAATTTGTAACTATCCAGGCAGGCATAAAGGCACATAATGGCAAAGGCACAAAGTGAAAAAAAGAATGAAAAACTTTTCTTGTATTTCTGTAACCCTTTGTGCCTGTGTGCCTTTGCCACTTTGTGCCTGAGTAGTTACGTCAATTTTAATAATGCCAGAGCATCAAAGATTTAAGGGAGATTTTTTATGAATTCCTTATATTCAAAGGGTGGGTCTATGATCTCCAGCCCTACGCTGCTTGTCATGTCTTCAGGGGAGCTGTCATATGCCCATTTGACATTGCAGTTAAGACTGACAGTTTCTCCATTGGAAAGTTCAAGCTTAAGGTCAAGTTCACTTCCCGGCACATACTCGGTATTCATTGAAGGGGCGGTTATTATATAAATACCTTTCTCGGAAAGGTTTTCTATGAATACCGAACAGTTCCCGGTACAGGAGATACGCTCTGCTTTCAAATTAACGGTTATTCTTTTAGAACCTCTTCGCTCCATGGTTTTTCACCTCTCTTGATTTACAGGGTTTACTGCGTTCAAACTATTGCAAGACTTTATAGAAATGGAATGGTTTTGTCAAGGTATAATCTCCGGCTTTTACATCAGGATGATATCTGGGTTCAAATGGCAATGCTACCAGACCTCTTCATGTTTTAATGCCTTTGATTTACGGCAGGTTTTTCTTTTGATCTCACGGATGATTGATTATGATTGAAGTTTCCTCTATTTTACTATTTGCTTTCATACTTTCTATGTTCTTCATTTCTACACTTGTATGACCAAATATCTGAAAGCGGTTTGTTTTCACCTTTACATCGCACGGGTTACAATCTCCAAAAAACTTACACGGCCTGAATTCCTCAACTTTACTTTCATCAAAATCTTCATCAAGGATATGGGCAAACGGGTTTCTGCCGTTATAGAGGTCTGAGTGGCATTTATATACATACCCTGCCGGGTCTGCAATTATCTCAGTAGTTCTGCATTCACTCTGTTTCATCTCACCACCACAGACAGAGCCTTCATATTTAAAAGTTCCATAGAGTCTCCCTTCCCATTCTCCCAGAAACTCTTTTGTCCTGAAATCAATACCGAGTTTCAGACATCTTTCCTTTGTCTCAAGAATATGATCTGTAATGGACGGATGTTCTATTCCATAGATACCTATCCTGAAACCCGCATCCTTAAGCCGGAATGTTTTTTTAATAAGATCATCTATGTCGTTTTGTCCCGGATGATAACTGACCCTGATGGCTGCATAGGGGGCTTCTCTTGTAAATCTCCATACAGGCACATTCTTAATAAATTCATCAACATCAAACATCATGTTCGTCAATAGATCCATTGCCTTAAGTTCATATGGTTCCAGGGAGGCGCTGTGGTCAGGGCACGGCATGTTTTTATCGAGTGTGAAATGTTTTTCTATGACTGTGGCACCGAGAGCAACTGCGGCAACAGGCACTTCCGTTCCCGGTGTATGATCCGAATACCCCACCCTGACTTTAAATGCATCACTGATAGTCTGCATGGCAAGCAGGTTTACATCCTCAAAAGGAGTCGGGTACTCTGTGTTACAGTGTAAAACCGTTATATTTTCCCTGTGAGTTCCCGCCCCTGCAAGGACATCAAGGGCATCTTCTATCTCTCCCATGTCCGCCATGCCGGTTGACATAATTATTTTCTTCGATAAACTTCCCACTCTCCACAAATACGGCAGATTGGTAATTTCACCGGATGGGATTTTGAATATCTCAAGCCCGAGTTCATCCAGGAAATCAATGCTCCCCGGATCAAACGGCGTAGATAAAAATACAATTCCTCTTTCCCTGCTGTAGCTGAGCAACTCCTTAAATGCCCCGGTGTCCAGCTCCAGTTTTTTCAGCATCTCATACTGTGTATTGCTATTGCCGGTTGTCTGTGTTTGATATTCAGCTTTAGGCGCATAAGGGCTTACCAGTTTTTCTGCTTTGAAAGTCTGGAATTTAACTGCATCCGCTCCTGAATCCACTGCAGCGTCAACAAGCTTTTTGGCGATATCTGTTTCACCGTTGTGGTTTACGCCTGCCTCAAGCCCTGAATCCAGTATCCCCATGATTTCATATTTCCCCGACAATCGTATAAGTTCGGCCAGAACCTTCGAGTGTCCGCCGCCGCCCAATAAAATAATTTTTTCGCGTGCTTGCATCACAACCATTTAAAATATCCGGCAATAAATCCTGTTTCCCGTATCAGCAAACAAAACTGCCTTGCTTCCTTTGTAACATTCAGGTGCAATGAGAAATTTAATATGGTCCAATCGCTGTACGTCACCCCCTGCGACCATACCGCCTCCCCCGGTAGTAATTGTCTTGTTCCCGTTAAAACTGAAACACCCGAGATCACCGAGAGTTCCCGTAAATTTGCCTCCGTATTTAGCGCCCAAGCTTTCCGCTGCATCCTCAATAACATACAGATTGTATTTTTTTGCAATGCGATTGATTTCATTCATATTGCAGGGGTTGCCGTACAAATGGACGGGTATGATCGCCCTTGTTTTTTCCGTTACGGCTTTTTTGATGTGCAGATAATCAGCGCACTGCCCTTCAAATTCCGAAACAGAGGGGCCTGCCGACGATATATACCCGCTGTCTATCGCTTTATTGAGATAGAGTTTTTCAAGTTCCCCGATATTCGGGGCATCTAAATGAATTTCCTTATACATTGTAAATTTTCGTTTTATACAGCCTGAGATTTTCTTTGTTTTTGAACCATTCAATCGTTTCTTTCAGGCCTGAATCCAATGTGTAACCAGGGCTCCAGCCGGTCAGTTTTTTAATCCTTTCATTGTTTCCCATTAACCTTTCAACTTCACTGTTACCGGGTCTTGTCCTCTGTTCATCGTTTATAATTGCAGCCTCCGGATTTATCATATCAACCAGTATCCGGGCCAGGTTGCCGATGGATATCTCCTTATTGCTGCAAATATTTATCTCCCTCCCGATTGTTTGTTCAGACCTTGCAATAGCAACAAACCCCTCACATATATCCCTGACATAATTTAAATCTCTTGTGGGGTGTAAAGAACCCAGTCTTATCTCTTTTTCCCCTGACAGCAACTGTGTAATAATCGTGGGCAATACGGCCCGGGCCGACTGCCTCGGCCCGTAAGTATTAAAAGGCCTTGCAGTAATTACAGGCAGGCCAAAAGACCTGTGGAAAGATTCGGCGATTTTGTCCGCCGCTATCTTTGTGGCAGAGTACGGAGACTGGCCAGGGGATGACTTTCATCAATCGGAACATACTGTGCCGTACCGTACACCTCGGAAGTGGACGTGACGATAACCCGCTCAATATCATAATCCCTGCATGCCTGAAGGACATTCAGGGTGCCTTTTATGTTTGTATCAATATAAGAATCAGGCGAATGATAAGAAAAAGGTATGGCTATTAACGCAGCAAGATGAAAAACGAGGCTTACATCTTTAACGGCATTCCTTACTCCATTCGGATCACGAACATCTCCCGGGAATATCTCGATGTCTTTCATAAATCCGTTTGAGTGCGCATCAAGCCAGCCCCATGAATTAAAAGAGTTATAAAACACAAAGGCCTTTACCCGGCAGCCCTCTTCCATTAATCTCTCAACAAGATGGCTGCCGATAAAACCGCCTGCCCCTGTAACCAGGATCCTTTTGTTTTTTAGTTCCATTCTGTAAATAAAAATTTTTTATTGTTTGAAACCGGTTGCCATTCCGGTTGCCATTTTGGTTACTATTTTGATCTCATTGCAATTATTGTGCCTCTCATCCGACCAAAGGCAAACCTTCTGAAATATAAAGAATTTATCAACCCGGCTCTGTCCGCTTCCGGAATAATTTGACGACCTTTAAAAACTATTTGTCATAAAATTGACGTTTACGTATAATAGTTCAATAAACCCTTCATCTTAAGCTGTGCGGAAAGTGAGATATGATATGGATGGTCTTGAAATAAGAGAACTGTCAGTTTATGAAGACAGGCGGGGATGGCTTGCAGAGATTATAAGAGAGGATGAATCTGAAATCAGGCCGGCTATGTGCTATCTGTCCATGACAAAACCCGGACTTGCAAGGGGACCTCATGAGCATAAGGAGCAGACGGATTATTTTTGTTTTATCGGCAAGTTCAGACTTTATTTCTGGGATAACAGGAAAACATCCGCTACTTACCGGGAAAGCAGGATAATCGAGACAAATGATATTCCCACTGCAGCAGTGGTGCCTCCCGGAATAGTTCATGCGTATAAAAATATCGACAAGAGAGAAGGTATTGTAATCAACCTGCCGGACAGGCTCTTCATGGGCAGGGGCAAGGCTGAGCCGGTTGATGAGGTCAGATACGAGAACGATCCCTCTTCGCCTTTCAGGATAGAAGAATGAAGCTGCTTGTAACCGGGGGAGCCGGGTTCATAGCATCCAATTATATAAGATATGCATTATCCTCACATCCCGATTATCAGGTCATTAATTTAGACAAACTTACCTATGCAGGCAATCTTGAAAACCTCAAAGACATAGAGTCATCGGACAGGTATACCTTTATAAAGGGCGATATTTGTGACGGCAAATTATTAGAGGGCATAGAATTCGACGCTGTTTTAAATTTTGCCGCAGAGAGCCATGTTGACAGAAGCATTCTTGATGCCCGGCCTTTTTTACAGACAAACATTTTTGGGACATACAATCTTCTTGAGGCGGCCTTGCAGAGAAAGTGCACTTTTTTACAGGTTTCAACCGATGAGGTTTACGGTTCTGTTGAAAAAGATTTCTTCAATGAAATTTCCCCCCTGCAGCCGAACAGCCCCTATGCCGCAAGCAAGGCATCATCCGACCTGCTTGTGCGGTCATACATTGAAACTCATAATCTTAAGGCAATGATAACAAGGTGTTCAAATAATTACGGCCCCTATCAATTCCCTGAAAAACTCATACCGCTTGTTATATTAAATGCAATAAATAAAAAACCTATACCGGTATACGGCGACGGCATGAATGTCAGGGACTGGATTTATGTAATTGATCATTGCAAGGCAATAGATGCTGTCTTGCATAAAGGGACGCCGGGAGAAGTGTATAACATAGGCGCAAGAAACGAGAAACCCAATATTGATATCATAAAGCTGATAATAAATAAAACCGCGGAAATACTTAACCTCGATAATGTCGGCCTGATGGATTTGATAACCTTTGTTGATGACAGAAAAGGCCATGACCGGAGGTATGCTATTGACCCGGCAAAAATAGAACGGCAGCTTGACTGGACACCTGAAACGAATTTTGAAGAGGGTATTTCACGGACTATAAAATGGTATATCTCAAACGAACAATGGTGGCAGAGGATTTTATCCGGAAATTACATGCAATATTATAATGAGCAGTATGGAGAAAGGCTGAAAAATTGAAAGTTGCTTTAACAGGCTCTGACGGAATGCTGGGCAGCGATATAAGCAAGGTCTTTTCGGATATTGAACTGACGGCGTTTACTTTAAATGATTTTGACATAACCGATCTTGATAAATCCGTATCAATAATAAAAGAAACAAATCCCGACTTCCTGATACATACCGCAGCTTATACGGATGTCGACGGCTGCGAACTCGATCCTGAAAAGGCATATCTTGTTAACGGTATAGGCGCAAGAAACGCAGCTATTGCCTGTGAAGAGATTAAATGCCCGATAATCTATATAAGCACGGATTATGTCTTTGACGGCGCCAAGAAAGAGCCATATGACGAATGGGACATAACCGACCCGATAAACCGATACGGCCTTTCGAAACTCCTCGGGGAGAGGTTTGTATCTTCCATGACAAACAGGTTTTATATTGTAAGGACTTCATGGCTATATGGTAGAAACGGAAAAAATTTTGTTGAGACAATAAGCAGGCTGCTTTCGGAAAAAGATGAGATAGATGTTGTAGATGACCAGGTCGGTTCGCCAACTTTTACTTATGATCTTGCGCTGAAGCTGAGAGAGCTTATCGGCAAGGGATACGGGACATACCACATAACCAACTCATCTCACTGTTCATGGTATGAATTCGCTGTTGAAATTGCCGGCCAGAAACCGGGCAAAACGAGAATCAAACCGACAACCTCGGATAAATTCAAACGCGCCGCAAAAAGACCGGCCTTTTCCGTGCTTGATAATGCCATGCTGAGACTTGAAGGCTTGGATGAATTACGGCCATGGAAGGATGCTTTGAAAGATTATTATAGAAGATAAAGAAGCTATAACTGTACATTTCTCTTAAAGTAGATATAAATTGAACAGGTTAAAAAAAACCCACCCCAATAATCGGGATGGGTTTTTTAATTTTAATATTCTGAAACTTTTAGCTCATCTTTTTTCGTGCAATTGCAAGTCCAGCCAATCCAGAGCCTAAGAGAATTAATGTAGCCGGTTCTGGAACTGGTGTCACTGTCCCTGAAAATGAGCCTTCCTGAATAAATACACCGGAATCAAGAATAGAATCCCCTGAATCTGCGATGGCAAGTTTTATGTGGTGTGTTCCTGCCGCAAGACCTATAGCAGATGCTGTAAATACGTCAGTGAAGCCGTCATATTCAAAATTGTAAAATGGACCGCCGTCAGTCAAGTCGTTGTTGTTATAGAACTCAGGATGAGATGCATCAGTACCTAATGGATTTCCACCGTTAACATTGTTGACAGATACCGGAGTGGTTGTTCCAGGAATCAGGGCAATGTTGATTCCGTCTAAAAAGAAAGCGAACACATCGTTGAACTGGGTATTTGTATATTCATTGTATTCTTCAGATCCAAATACATAGTTAAAAAACAGGTCACCAGTAGTTGTTGTAAAATCGAACTCAAGCACTGTTGCGTCATAAGTGGTATATGGAGAAACCAGGGCATTCAGATCAGCATCTCCTGTCAAACCATTAGCACCTGTAGCGTTGTCAGAGTCATTGAAATTGTCAATTAGATTTACATTACCACTTGTCAATACCACGCCTGATTCTATACCAATACCTGAAGATAAACCATCTGTAAATGTTCCGGATGCAATTGCAGCACCGGCATAACTGATGTTACTGGCAGTGATGCCGCTACCAAGAATGGTATTTGCTAACGTAGTCACGTTATTATCCTGTGTTATGCTAATTGCAAATGAAGTTCCTGTAAGCATTAGTACAGCTAAAACAGTTAGGGAAATTTTTTTCATTACTTTCTCCCCCTTTCCTTTTAAATTTTCTCTTTTAAAGAGATTTCTTATCATTATTTATTCCTCCTGCATATAAAAGGTTATTAATGAAAATTTGCTAATTTAGTTATAACCTTACGCAAGAGATATGCCAACCCCGGTTGTAAGTTTATAACTTATTTAAAATAAAGAGAAATCATGACATTACAACTTTTTGCTGATGTGAAGTAATTTTTTCTTAGTGTAAGGTATTCCGACACGATTTCTTGATAAGGTCGCAATTATCCATAAAGAAAAGAGAGCTTAATGTACCTAACATGATGATTTTAAATAGATTCAATGAAAACCTCTTGAAATTGACATAAGCTATTCCTGAAGTGTAAGGATTTTCCTTCGAGTAAAGAATCCCGACACTTTACGTAGTCTGCTCTATAATTAAGGTAAAAATATTTTTTTGCTTTGCCCTGTACCAAATGGTACAGGGCTTTGTTCAGTATGACAGTAAACGAGGGGGTCCGGTTAAGCTAAACTCATTCCTTTTTCTTGATATGGCGTTTAACTGCTAATACGGCTCCTCCGTGTTGTTTTCCGAAATAAACCGGCCTTATTTTTCTAATTAAACTGGCCTTTTCACATTAAACCGACAAGTAATCCGTGTTATTAAAGGGAGAAGCGATTATCGGGGCCATATCCTTTTGACATAGCTCAATAACGGTATAACGGTCTTTGCGTTTTGATAAGAATACAAGGCAATCCATGCCGATCAGTTCTTCCGTAGAGAACTCATTTTGAGGCTCCTCGCCGAGAATAATAGTTATCCATC
>DRDE01000150.1 GCA_011040095.1 Nitrospirota bacterium | reverse complement strand
GAAGATTTTATAACAACACTTGGGCTTGGCCTGAATACAAAATACGAAGGCAGGAGACGATCTCTGGATATAGCGGGACGCATGAATTACCGGTTTAATGCCAGGCGCAAAGATAACAAAGATATCAGGAACAACTCGGAACATCTTAATATAAACTTTAAAAACGAGTTTTCAGTATATGACATGATTAATTTAAAATATACATTTAATCACTCCTATGCCCCCGGTTCTTTTGAGGAGGAGCTGGACAGGACAACAGGGGAACGTGAAACCTTTGAAAACAGGTTTAATGCGGACTACACGAGGAATATCAGTGAACATTTCAAATTCGACACAAGATATACACACAGGCTGAAAGAATTTTCAGAGGAAAACAGAAAAGACTCATCACTTAACATTATAGCATTTGACATAAGGTACAGGCCTGTTATTGCGACTACTTTTTTACTGACATACGCTTATGAAAGAAACAACGTAAACAACGAGATAAACCGCTATGCCGCGGGGATAAAATATTATATAACCAACAGGTTATATTTCAATGGAAGAGCGGGGTGGGACAGGAGTTTTTCGGGTAAAACAAAGAAAGACAAACTGAACATTAACGCCTCATTGACCAATGAAATAGATGAAAATTCAGTTGCAAGCATTTCATATAACAAAAGTGAAGACTTCGATTCCGAGGGAGATGATATCTCGGGCAAGTGGAATGTCAAGGGGAGCTTGAAGAGGCAGTTGCTGAAGAATTTAAAGACTTCCCTGTCAGGTTATTATGGAGAGAGTGCGTTTAATGCATCAGGGATAACCAATGCGCTCCTGGGAGCAAACCTTTCACTTTCATATGAAGTCTGGGAAGATATGCATGTTAATCTGCATTATGCTTATTCTGACCTGGATTCAACCAACAAGAGACGTGGATATACAAGGAATGCGGTGACATTAAGCTTATACAAGTCGTTTTAATTATGATAAAACTAATTTATAAGAATCCAGAGGGCTGCCGCCCTTATATGTCCCTATAGTAAAAATTCCGGAAAATTTAAAAATAAATTCAGGAGGTGTCATATAATGAAGCGCTTTTTAATCTTTTCTGTGATTATCGGCTTTGTTTTATCATTTATATCTTATGCGGGAGCTGAGACCTCATCGACCGACTTCTATAAGGTCGGAGTAGATGATATGCTTGAGATAAAAGTCCTTGATCATAAAGATTTAAGAACTCTTGCCACCGTAACTTCGGATGGCACAATATCCTTTCCGTATATAGGCACCGTAAATGTTAAAGATATGAGCCTCTCGGAAATTGAGGCGATGATAACAAACAAGCTTGCTGAAGGTTATATAAAATATCCCGTGGTTACGGTAAGCCTGGTAAAATCCATGAGCAGAAAAATCTTTGCGTATGGTGAGCTTTATAAACGCGGGGAAATTCCCCTGGAAGAAAATGTAACGCTGCTTAAAGCATTATCCTTAGCCGGCGGGGTAACGGAAAACGGAAGGTACGGCATGGTAAAGGTCAGGCGCAAGAAAGAAGGTAAACCGGGATACAGGGATATAAAAGTAGACATCAAGCAAGTAATAGAGGGCGGCGGGAAGGGTGATATCCTGCTTGAACCGGATGATATATTGATAGTAGAGCGCAGCAAGACATTTTTTGCACACGGAGAGGTTGGAAAACCGGGGGAACATGTGCTTGAGAAGAATATGTCGCTAGTCAGGGCCTTATCGGCTGTTGGTGGAATACGGTCGGAGGGTTTGTATGGAAAGGTGAAAATAAGGCGTAAACAGAAGGGCAAGCGGGGCTATAAAGATATAGAGATAGACCTTAAAGCTATCGTGGAAGGCAGTAAAGCAAAAGATATGCTGCTTCAGCCGGATGATATATTGATTGTTGAGCGGAATAAAACATTCCTGATCCAGGGCGAGGTCAAGAACCGGGGCAGGCTTATCCTTGAAGAAGACATGACGGTGTTAAGGGCGCTGTTACAGGCCGGGGGCGTATCGGAAGATGGAATGTACGGCAGGATAAAAATCAGGCGGAAGCAGGCGGGGGGATCCGGTGAATATAAAGATATTGTCGAGACGCGGCTGAATGATGGAGTAATAGAGAGCAGCGAGGTTGAAGATACGCTTCTTCAGCCTGATGATATATTGATTGTTGAACGGAATAAAACATTCCTGATCCAGGGCGAGGTTATGAAGCGCGGCCGGTTTGTCCTTGAGAAAGACATGACGGTGTTAAGGGCGCTGTTACAGGCCGGGGGCGTATCAAAAGATGGAATGTACGGCAGGATAAAAATCAGGCGGAAGCAGGCGGGGGGATCCGGTGAATATAAAGATATTGTCGAGACGCGGCTGAATAATGGAGTAATAGAGAGCAGCGAGGTTGAAGATACGCTTCTTCAGCCTGATGATGTATTAGTTATTGAACCGAATGAGAAGTTTTTGGTTTATGGAGAGATTTTGAAGCCCGGAGAATATGTGATTAAAAATGATATGACGGCTTTTAAGGCCATAACCCTTGCCGGAGGATTTACCAAATGGGGCTCCGAAAACCGGGTTAAAGTCTTAAGATCAAGGAAGAACAATGCCGGGTTTGAAACAATCAGGGTAAACATTGATGATGTTATTGACGGCGATGCTGCTGCTGACATTGCTCTTGAAGCGGGAGATATAGTGGTGGTTTCAGCGGGGGTTTTTTAAAGGAGGGGGTGTAATAAGTGGATAATAATACGTTAAGGGATTACCTGAAAGTTATTTTCAAACACAAGATTGTTATTTTTGCGTCAATTATAGTAATAATCGCATTAACTTCCTTTAAGGTTTACTTTTTGACACCATATTACACTGCATCCGTAAGGATGCTTGTCAAAGGGCAAATGATGGCCGAAACAGATTATTACAAGCAGATAGGTTCTTTTAACATTCCGGTAAACCACGCCATGCTTGTGAAATCAAAATCTGTATTAGAAAGGGTTGTCAAAGTCTTGAAACTGTATGATCGACCACTTGATTTTGGTGAAAAACAACTTGCAAGCAGAATCAGGAAGTATTACATAGATCGTGAAATTGAGAGAATAAAACTTCAACTCCAGGAGATGACTAATGAACAAAGAAGGGGGTTCCTTATTGATTATGCTGTGGGACGATTAGCTTCAAGTGTGGAAGCTGAAAAATTAGAACGTAGTGATTTACTTGAGTTAACTGTAAGAGATTATGATCCTGCATTGGCTGCTATTATTGCAAATTCAATAAGTCGTTCTTACCTCATATTTGATCTTGAGCAGCAAATTGCTGAACTTAAATTAAAATATGGTGATAAGAATTCAACTGTAATTAAATTGAAAAATTATATCCAGGAGTTGTATAAAACGCTTGATGGCAAACCGCTTTCCGCCACGGAAGCCTTTGGGGCTGCATCTGTCAAGGTTATATCACAAGCGCGCAGAAGCGGGATGCTGGAAAAACCGGTACAGGCTAAGACTGTCATGGCAATGGCTTTTTTGGCAAGTATAATTTTTGGTATTACAATAGCTTTTGCTATTGAATTATTGGACCAGACATTAAAATCACCACAGGATATTCAAAAAATTCTTAATATCCCATTTTTAGGATCTATTCCCGAAAGAAAGTATCGGGATAAACTTCTGATTAAGGATAACAACCCGTCAAATACAAACTACTCCGAGGCATATCAGAAGCTATCCAGTCATATACGTCTTATTATGAAAAACAAAAACCTCACATCCCTCATAATAACCGATGCTGAAGGCCGGAAGGATTCTGCTGCCGTCATTGCCAACCTTTGTCATTATTTAACCGCTAAGACAGGCTTAAAAGTGCTTATGATTGATTTTAATTTTAGAACTCCATTTTTGTCTGAATTTTTTAATCTCTCAAAAAGTCCAGGTATTAGTGATGTAATAGAAGGTCGTCTTTCCTTTGAAGAGTCAATCCGGAGTTTGGATAATAACTTAAGCATAATTCCTGCCGGAGACACCAATTATAACGAGGCTGCCCTGCTAAATTCCTCAACTATATCCGATGTTATCAGCGAGGCCAAGAAAAAATTTGAAATGGTGTTTATAAACTCTGCGGATATAAAGAACTTTACGGATGCCGAAACTCTTTCTTCTTTTGTAGATTCGGTCATTCTTGTGATAAATGAAGGCAAGGTCAGGCGTCAGGTTGTCAAGAATGCAATTTCTCAATTAACACAAGAAGATTCAAAAATTATCGGGGCAATCTTGAATAACAGAACATATGCTCTTCCCGGAATAATTTATAAGTTGACTTGAAGATGTCTGGTGAAGAGAATAATTTGTCCGGCGCCGGAAACTTATCCTGCAAGACACCGACAAGCCCTTACGGAATCACTAAATGAGCGGTTGAACAATTACATGATCGGGGAAGCAATTAAGGAGGGTTATTAATTGTTCATCAGCCCAGAAAATATTGCGATGCAAATCGGGACAGTCTTCTTGCCGGAGGGGTAAAGAAGACTGTTGGTTTATTTTAAAACTATTTTAGAAATTTAGTCTTAAAGTTGTTTATATCAAAAGGAACCCTTTTATTGCTGCGCCTCTCTTTAAG
>DRDE01000149.1 GCA_011040095.1 Nitrospirota bacterium | reverse complement strand
GATTGCCGGACAAATCAGCGTGGAAGAGCGACACTGAACCTTTTAAACGGGGAGAGGTTGCTGGATTTGAAGAAATTATAAAGACGTTCATTCGTGATGCAGAGATTAATGAGCAGGACATTAGAAAACTGGATTCCTTTGCTTTTACAGAATCACAACGTGAAGCTTTCATCAGGTATCTCTTTAGTGTCTTGACCGATAGCGATTGGCTTTCCACAGAGAATCATTTCGATGAGGACAATTTTAATGCGCGTATTGGAACAACCTCATTGCAGGTAGATATGTTGACAGACAAATTGGAAGAAGAATTTTCGAAAAAATCTAAAGATGGAGAAATCAACATCCTGAGAAATAATGCCCGCGATAAGGCGAGGCATCAAGCAGATATGCCGTGTGGTTTTTATTCATTAGCTCTTCCAACCGGTATGGGAAAGACCCTCACATCTGTAGCATGGGCTTTGCGGCATGCTAAGAAAAATGCGCTGAAGCGGATAATAATAGTCCTTCCATATATTAACATCATAGATCAGACTGCGCAGACTCTGAAAGACATATTCGGGGAAGAATGGGTTCTTGAACATCATTCCAATTACAATGAGAGCGCATCTGAAGAGCGGGAAGAACCGGAAAGTTGTTCTCCTCTCAAGAAGCGCAAAGAACTGGCATGTGAGAACTGGGATTATCCTATTATTGTTACGACAACTGTTCAATTCTTCGAATCCATATTCAGCAACAGGCCCTCTAAATGCCGTAAGATTCATAACATAGCAGAATCTGTAGTTATATTCGATGAAGTTCAGACACTTCCCAAAGAGATCATATTGCCGACACTGAAGATGCTTAGAGATATTAAGGATGTCATGAATACATCGTTTCTTTTTTGCACGGCAACACAGCCTGCTTTTGAAAAACGAGAGGGATTTGACGGCATAGATAATATTTATCCTCTAATTGAAGATTCTGCCGTTCTTTATGAAAAAACAAAACGTGTTGAGCACCACTTATTAAACGATTTAAATCCTATAGATAACAGCGAACTGCTTGAGGCAGTAATGAAGACCAATAATTCAGCTCTCGTTATATTTAACACCAAAAAAGTTGCATTGGAGTTTTACAGCGCTGCTCGGAGTGAAGGAGACTGGGAAAAGAAGCATCATCTTTCAACAGCAATGTGTCCCGCACATCGGAAAGCTGCAATTAAGGATATAAGAAATGATCTGGCAGCAAAGAAGAAAATACTCGTTGTCTCTACACAGCTTATTGAAGCCGGAGTTGATTTTGATTTTCCTGTTGTATTTCGTGCAATGGCGCCTCTTGAAGCGATTATTCAATCTGCCGGGCGTTGTAATCGCGAAGGCGCTTTGGGCGAAATGGGCGGGGATGTATTCTTGTTTAAATTGCAGGATAGCGGCATGCCTGACAAGACATATGCCGCATGCGCAGGTCATGCAGAAGAATTGGTTAAACAGGATATAAGCCGGTTGCATGACCACAAGATATTCAATGAGTATTATGCACAGGTAATACGGTTATATGTTGATCCTGATAAATTAAAAATTAATGAAATTCGAGAAAAATTTAAGTTCAAAACTGTAAATGACAGTTACCGGCTTATCGACAAGCCTGCTGAAGGCTTGTATATTTACAATTACAACGATGAAAGCAGACAACTGCTCCATTCACTTGAACATAAGGAATTTCTGTCAAAGGATGATTACAGAAAAATGCAGGCGTATACAGTACAGGCATATAAATATTTCATTTTAAAAAACAGCGAAATGTGTAAAACAATGCCTCAGGGTTTTATGGTCTGGTACGGCAATTATGATCCTGAGACAGGCATTTCATTAGCTCCCATTGAGGCTGACAAGTTAGTTGTTTAAAAGGAGGCATATATGCTCGATGACCGAATAGTAAGAGTTAAAGTAACAGGAATGTTTGCATGTTTTACAAGGCCGGACCTCAAGGTTGAGCGCATGACGTATCCATGCATGACCCCATCGGCTGCGCGGGGCATCCTTGACTCGATTTTGTGGAAGCCGGAGTTCCAGTGGTATGTGAGAAGAATTCTTGTTTTAAACCCGGTCAAATTCGCTACGGTGAAACGCAATGAGATTAATTCAAAACAAAGTAAAACCCCGATTGTCGTAGATGCAGTTAATTCCGCAGGTAAGCCAAAATATCGATCACAGCGCAACAGTGTGGTTTTAAAGGATGTGGCTTATATCATTGAAGCGTCAATATACCAGAAAGAGCCTTCAGATAAAAACAGGCCTGAAAAGTATATTGGAATGGCTTCGGGTAAAGAGGGAATGTTTCCGCGTCGTGTCAAAAAAGGACAGTGCTGGCGAAGGCCATATCTTGGGACACGCGAATTTGCCGCTGAATTTATGGAGCCAAATGGTAACGAACAGGTAATAAATGAAACAGCGCCAATCGGCAGCATGCTGTTTGACATATTTTACGATGCAAGCGGAAAGCCTCAACCGCTTTTCTTTCATGACGTTGCCATACGCAATGGCGTCTTGAACTGCGAAGTTCCCGAGAATGACAAAATGATGCAGTCCAGTCATGTACAGCCGCCAATGGACAGTAAGATATCCTCTGTAGTTTACGAGTTTAATCAGCGGGAAGAAGAGGAGGAGGCATTATGATTAAGGAGTTGAGTGAGTTAGGGAAAACGCTTAGAGGTCAGAACCCTCAAAGTGAATGGGTGCACGACGCTTTGAAGGAAGAACCGATTTCAATGGAGATCGTTATAAGTGAGGATGGTAGTTTCCAAAAAATTGAATTATTTGAGAGAAAAATGACCATTGCAGAAGCTATAACCGCAAAAAAGGGGAAAGCCAGGCTATTACTTGACAAGGCAGAAGAGGTTCTTTGTTATGGCGGTAAAAAATCCGAAAAGAAGCACGGACTATTTCTGTCAAAATTAGGACGTTACAAAACATTGAACGACTTGGCTCCGGTTTTAGCATTTTATGGGGAGAACAAAAGCAATGGCGTCGAAAAAGCGCTGAAAGAATTTGAAACTGCCATCCCCGATGAGAAGAACCGAAAAGGCAATATTGGATTTCGAGTTCAAGTCTGTGGAGAGCGCATTCATGAAAAGACAGCGATACGACAGAAAATAATTGATACATACGAAACAGCACAGAAGGAACTTTTACTAAAGAATCAAAAGCTATGTTCCCTATGCGGTGAGAGTGCCTATCCTGTTGAAGATATCCCTCATGGCATGATTAAAAAATGGCTCTTCCGGGTTTATGGTGGGATTTTTCATTGACGCTATCAAAGGTTCCACCAACTGAAGAAGCTGCTTCCGTATTGGGTTTGCTTGTTTTTTCTCCTTAAAAGAACTCTTTTAAAGGGGTTTATTGAGCCTCATATGAATTTCACATAGTTTTTGTACATAAAGTTCTTTCGCTGTCGTCACCAATTATTCTTTCCCGTGCTGATGCCGACGCTGGGTGAACAGAACAAATGCCTGTTGGTTCTCTTGAGCATGGATATGCAGGGGCCAACTTACTGGAAACATTAAATATTTTCATGACCCTTTACCATAATTGCCTATATGAAGCACAAAAACCCTTTAGGGAATCCCACCACAAATCCGGAAGAACCCAAAATATTGCTGAAGGCAGCATGGCGTCCGGCACTTCCAAGAAATTTGAACTTAAACTTGTCGGGGTGGCCCGGGCAAGTCTTGAGGAGCTGCTGCTGGATTTTAAAGACTACTTGAGGCAGAAGGGATTACCACTCTGGGCAAAGGACCATCCAAAGGCCGGTGAAGTCAGAAAGCTCTGTTATCAAAAAATAGGTCTTATATGACTTATAAACCCTATACAGAAGACAATCTCCTGCCTCTTTCAGCCTTGCAGCATCTGCTGTTCTGCGAACGGCAGTGCGCGCTGATTCATATTGAACAGGCATGGAGCGAAAACCTGTTTACTGCCGAAGGGCGAATTATGCATGACCGTGTTGATACTGCAAAGCATGAAACACGGCGGAATGTCCGGACTGAATTCGGAATGCCGCTTCGTTCACTGCGGCTCGGATTGATCGGGAAGGCTGATGCCGTGGAATTTCATAAGCGGGGTAATATGTGGCATCCTTTTCCCGTGGAGCATAAGAGGGGGAAACCAAAACATGATAACTGCGACAAGGTGCAGCTTTGCGCGCAAGCCGTGTGCCTGGAAGAGATGATGAATGTTGAGATAGATAGCGGCGCATTGTTTTACGGGAAGACACGGCGGAGGCAGGATGTTGAGTTTGACCGGGATTTAAGGATAGAAACCGAAGAGACTTCAAAGAAATTACATCAACACCCTTAGGTCGCCCCTTGCACAGGGGCGTGGATTGAAACTCAAGAGCTTGTTGAGAAACACCAAATTTAGGTGTCGCCCCTTGCACAGGGGCGTGGATTGAAACTTGTGTCGATGTTTTTGCGGCTGGCGTCTTCATGCTTGAGAGTCGCTGTGATCTTTTTAACCGGTTTTTTTTAGCCATTATCTTTATGGCAGCGCTGTAAAAAAAGAGGGAAGAGGCAAGAAAAAACTGAACTTTGATATAATCTCATATGTCTCGTTATTACAATTCCGGCAACTATTCAGGCAGGCGCAAAGGCGCATATTGAAAATCAAAAACGAACATGATCAAATTCATCCATACAGCCGACATCCATCTCGATAGCCCTCTCAGAGGTCTTGAATGCTATGAAGGCGCCCCTGTAGAGAGTATCCGCGGCGCCACACGACAGGCATTTAAAAACCTTGTGGAATCGGCAATTTCAGAGGAAGTTGATTTTATACTCGTTGCAGGCGATCTCTATGACGGGGACTGGAAGGATTACAATACAGGTCTTTTCTTTGCCTCACAAATGTCGAAATTGCGGGAGGCAGGCATCCGGGTCTTTATTGTCTCCGGCAACCACGATGCAGCGAGCCGGATCAGCAGACAGCTCAGATTGCCTGATAATGTAAAGATATTTTCTTCCAAAAAACCGGAAACAATTACTATGGACGAACTTGATATTGCAATACATGGTCAGAGCTTTGCCGGACAGGCTGTCACCGGGGATATTTCCGCCGCCTATCCTGATGCGATTCCGGGACATTTTAATATAGGTCTCTTGCACACCAGCGCTACCGGTCGTGAAGGGCATGAACCCTACGCGCCTTGCACAGTGCAAGGACTATTGTCTAAAGGATATGATTACTGGGCGCTCGGTCATGTGCATAAACGGGAAACCCTGCATGAAGATCCCCGGATCATTTTTCCAGGCTGCATCCAGGGACGTCATATAAGAGAAACAGGCGAAAAGGGATGCGCTTTAGTGTCAATAGATGACGGACGGATAATGGAGGTTGAGCATAAAGAGATTGATGTTCTTCGCTGGGGCATCAGATCAGTGGATGTTTCTGAGGCTGAAAGCTCCGGCGATGTGGTCGATCTCGTCAGCGCGGTTGTCACGGAAGAGGCGGGGAAAAGCAATGGCAGACCTTTAGCGCTGCGTTTACTCATTACAGGCAAGAGCAAGGCCCATGCAGGGCTTATTGCAAACCCCGAGCAGTGTATAAATGATATCAGGGGAATTGCCACCGATATAAGCAACGGGGATATCTGGATAGAGAAGGTAAAAATAAAAACCGCCGCTCAAATAGATATTGAAGAAATGAGGAGCCGCGATGATGCCATAGGCGAGCTATTGAGATCAATTCACGACCTCGGCATTGACCGGGAAGCCCTGTCCCGTATGATGGATGAGTTTTCAGATCTGAAGAGAAAACTCCCGATAGAACTCAGGCAGGGGGAGGACCCGGTTAACTTAGATGATCCTGGAAAGCTGAAAGAAATCATTGCGGATGTCAAACAGATACTTTTGGCGAGGCTGTTTTCTTAGGGAAATGATATATGAAACTTCTTGAGTTATATCTTTACGCCTTTGGCCCATTCACTGATTTTACAATTGATCTCTCAGGGGGCAAAGAAGGACTGCATATTATCTATGGTCTAAACGAGGCAGGTAAAAGCTCCTCTCTCAGGGCTATCACAGCGCTCTTTTATGGAATACCCGTTCAAAGCAGCGATAATTTCCTGCATGAACACAAAAACCTTCGTGTCGGATCCCGCATCATCCATTCCGACGGATCAGAAATTGTTTTTACCCGTCGTAAGGGACGAAAAAACACTCTTATCGACCAGGACGGCTCCCCTCTCCCGGACACTTCACTGCAAAAGTATATCGGGAATATGGGAGAAGACATCTTCTCTTCAATGTTCGGCATTAATCACATGGCCCTGGTAAGAGGCGGGGAAGATATTCTTAAAGGCGGAGGGAATGTTGGTGAAAGTCTTTTTGCAGCCGGCATGGGGGGCGCTCATTTACATGAGATTTTGCAAAGTCTTGAGGATGATGCCTCTGATCTGTTTCGGTCCAGGGGAAGCGCCAGGATAATCAACAAGGCGATCAATGACTATAAAGAGGCAAAAAAAGAGAGTTTAAAATCATCCCTGTCCGGCCGGGAATGGGCGGAGCATGACTCAAACCTGAAAAACGCGGAGAAACAGAAAGAAAAACTCGGCGAAGAACTCGACAGGCTTGCAAATGAAAAAACCCGTCTTGACCGTTTACAGAAAGCTATCCCAAGGATTGGAGCAATTAAAGAATTTAAAGCCGAACTTTCAGCAATGGGGGAAGTCAGAATATTACCGGCCGGCTTCAGTGAGAACCGGAGAAAAGCTTATGAGAAACTAACGAGAGCAAAAGAAACTTTGAACAGGGAAGAAGAAGGCCTGAAGAAAATCAATGAAAAGATTGAGTCCCTGGAGATACCTGAAGCCTTGCTTCAGCAGGAAGAGAATATTACCGCAATCCACGAAAAGCTGGGCAGTCATCGCAAGGCGCTTACCGACATGCCCGGATTGGAGCGGGAAAAGGATATCCTGTCTGAGGAATCAAAGGCCATCATTGAAGATATCTATCCTGGCCACCCGATTAAGGAAATTAAAGAACTGAGCCTTTCAACAGCCAAGAGGGTAAGGGTGCAGGAACTCGGCAATAAATGCCATGCATTGACAGACAACCTGAAAAGATGGTCAAAGGATGTCAGTAGCCTGGATGAAAAACTTGCCGCCAAAAAAGAAGCCCTGAATAAGCTTGCGGCTCCCCGTAATGCAGACAAACTCCGGCGCGTTGTTACAAGCGCACAGAAATATGGCGACCTCGGCAGTGAATTGAAAAAAGCTGTCTCTGATCTGCAAAATGATAAAACACAGGCTGAAATTGACCTGAAAAAACTCGGTCTCCGGGCCGGCACACTCGAAGAACTGGAGTCCCTGCCCATTCCTTCGGATGACACGGTTGACCGGTTTGATAATAGTTTTAATGATCTGGAATCACGATCAAACAGGATTAAGGATCGTTTAACAACCGAAGAGAAAGGGAAGATCGAGATAGAAAGCAAGCTTGGAGAAATCCGGCTGTCAGGGACGGTTCCTTCAGAAGAAGACCTTAATGAGACAAGAAGAAATCGTGAGGAAGGCTGGATGTTAATTAAACGCGCCTGGCTTGATAGTGAGGATGTAAAAAAAGAAGCTGAATCCTACAATCCCGGAAATCCTCTTGATAGAGCCTATGAAAAGAGCGTGGTTGAAGCCGATGAACTGGCTGACCGCCTGCGCAGAGAGGCTGACAGAGTGGCTCAGCAGGCTGAGTTGCTGTCCCGGGGAGAGAGGCATTCCGTGGAGATCGCTTCATTAAAAGACAAACTTGACAAGGTTCAGAGCGAGAGCGCTATTCTTCGGAAAGAATGGTCGGATTTGTGGCGGGATGCCGGAATTGCGCCCCTTTCTCCAAAAGAGATGCGCTCATGGATCACTAAACAAAACAGGCTTGTCCGGCAAATAGAAAAACTAAGATCAGATCAAAACCGCATTGATACACTTAAATCGCTCATAGATGATCAGCGCACTGCTTTGAATGAATGTCTTGAGGGCCTTGGAGAAAAATCCGTCGGCCTGAAGCAAACCCTTGTCTCCCTTGTGGATCGCTGCCTGACAGTGGTGGATTTAATAGATGAGAACAATAGAGGCCGTAAAGAATTGGAGAAAGAAGCAGGCCGGCTTCAGGACAGCCTTTCAGATGCAATAAAGAACAGGGAAGGCTCGATTGAAGAGTTTTCACTATGGCAGTCCGGCTGGTCGGATGCCATGCATGGACTCGGCCTTTCTAAAGAAACCTCCCCTGCTGTGGCAAATACGGTTCTGGCGAAAGTTGAGGAGCTGTTCAGGAAGAGAGATCAAATAAAGTTACTGGAAAAACGAATTGCCGGCATAAAAAGTGACGGGGAAAAGTTTACCGCGAATGTTAAATTTCTTGTAGACAGTATTGCTCCGGATATCCGTGAATTGCCTGCTGAACAGGTTGTTGCAGGGTTAACCTCAAGACTCAAAAAGGCCCTCGAAGATTCCGCTACTTTAAAGGAACTTAAAGACCGGAGAAGTGAGAAAGAAGGGAGCATCACTGATGACAGAGCTACTATCGAATCATCTGAATCTTATTTGAATGAACTTTGCAGGGAGGCGGGATGTTCAGGATATGAAGAGCTGGAAGAATTGGAAAAGCTGTCCGGGCAGGCGCACACTATCAAGGGAAAGATTAATAATCTTGAAGAACAACTGCTTGATTTAAGCGCCGGCTCTACTGTAGAGGACCTTATTAAGGAGGCTGAAGGCATTGACCCGGATGCGCTGCCGTCCCGGATAAAGGCTCTGACTGAAAAGATTGAAGAGCTTGAGGAGAGAAGATCAGGAATCCAGGAGGCAATTGGACGGGAGAAAAATGAACTTGAACGCATGGACGGCGGCGCTAAAGCTGCAGAAGCGGCGGAAAAGGCCCAGGAGTTCCTTGCCGTGGTCCATGACGGTGTAGACCGGTATATACGCCTGCGTCTTGCTTCGGTCATCCTCCGCAATGAAATTGAACGTTACAGGAGCCGGAATCAGGCGCCGGTTTTAAATCGCGCAGGCAGCCTGTTTTCACGGTTGACATCAGGGGCTTTTGCAGGGCTTCAGACGGATTTTAATGACAGGGATGAGCCGATACTCATAAGTGTCCGCCCTTCAGGCGAAAGAGTTCCTGTAGAAGGAATGAGTGACGGAAGCAGGGACCAGCTCTACCTCTCTCTGCGACTGGCAAGCCTTGAAAAATATTTAGAGAACAATGAACCTGTCCCACTTATTGTTGATGACATCCTTATTAATTTTGATGATGAAAGGGCCGGGGCCGCATTAAAGGTACTGGCAGATATTTCGCATAAGACCCAGATCATATTTTTTACTCACCATCACCACCTCGTCGAGCTTGCCAAAAGAACCGTTAATGATGAAATATTGCAGTTACATTCCCTGGATATAAATTAAACAGGCATTAAGGCCGCCCCCCTATCCGCTGCGCCTATTCTTTAAATCCTATGGGCTTGGGGGGCCTGGCCTGACCCGTTCACCATATGCAAATCAGCATTTTGCATGTTATTATTCCTATGGAATAAAATACATTAAAATCAACCATGCAAAAAAAATATGATCTTGCAATAATCGGGGCCGGACCTGCCGGTATGATGGCTGCATTGCGCGCATCCGAATGCGGGGCCAATGTTGTTCTCCTTGAAAAAAATCATATGCCGGGGATAAAGCTGTTAATGACCGGCAAAGAACGGTGCAACATAACCAACGTTGAAACCGATCCCCTGAAATTTACAGCCAATCTCGGGAAAAACGGCAAGTTTCTCCTGGGCGCCCTCTATCATTTTGGAATAAACGAGACAATCGATTTCTTTCATAAGAATAACCTGAAAACAAAAACCGAACGGGGCGGCCGGATATTTCCGGAGAGTGACAAATCAAAGGATGTGCAGGAACTTTTCCTCAGACTCATAAAACAAAACAACATCACCCTGCTTACTGATTGCAGGATAAAAAAGATATCTCAAAATCAAAATACGATAGAAAAAATTATTCTTGAAAATACCGGGATTAAAGCCGGGAATTATCTCATCAGCACAGGGGGGCTTTCTTATCCCCTGACAGGCTCTACCGGTGAAGGGTATAAGTGGGCGCGGCAAATGGGACATACAGTTATAAAACCTGAACCAGCGCTTACCCCGGTATTAGTAAAAGAAAAACCGGTAAAGGAGTTAGAAGGGTTAAGCCTGAAAAACGTCCGGATTTCCGTTTATCAAAATAACAGGAAACAGGATGCCCGCTTCGGCGAAGCCTTATTTACCGGGACCGGCCTGAGCGGGCCGATAATCCTGGATATGAGTAAATCAATAGGGAAATTGCTTGCCAATGGAAAAACCGGGTTATTCATTGATTTCAAACCGGCCCTGGACTTTAATGCGCTGGACAAAAGAATATTACGCGATCTGGAAACGTATAATAACAGGTCAATAAAAAATATACTTCCCGAACTGCTTCCCGGAAAACTGATCCCTGTAATTCTTAAAGAGGCAAAGGTGGACCCCGATAAAAAAGGCCACTCCATAACAAAAGATGAGCGTAAAAAACTGCGATCACTTTTAAAACAATTCCCCTTGACAATAAAAGGCCTGTCAGGATTCAAGAAGGCAATAATCACCACCGGGGGTATAAGTTTAAAAGAGGTTGATCCGAAAACCATGCGCTCAAGGATAATAAATAATTTGTATTTTGCCGGCGAAATCCTGGACCTCGACGGGCCTACAGGGGGATATAACCTGCAGGTCTGCTGGAGCACCGGGTATCTTGCGGGAGAGTGCGCGGCGAAAAAATCGTGACCCGTGACCGTTATTCGTGTGCGTAAAAGAAAACGAATAACGTAATCAAGCACGAAAACAGGATTATAAGGTATATTAGAAGTTGTGAGATTCGAAGAACTGCAAATACACGAAAAGGTCCTTGAGGGAATCAGGGCCGCAGGGTTTACCGAGTGCACCCCGGTCCAGGCACAGACACTGCCCGATGCGCTGAGCGGCAAAGACATAGCGGCCCAGGCCCAGACAGGCACCGGCAAGACCGCTGCCTTCCTGATCCCGATATTTTCGCGCATGCTCGCGGCGCCTCCGCTGAAACAGGACCCGTCACCCCGCACACTCATCATCGCCCCGACGCGGGAACTCGTAATCCAGATAGCTGCTGAGGCAAAGCTTCTTGGCGGCCCTGCAGGCTTCAGGATTGTCCCCGTGTTCGGCGGCATCGACTATCTGAAACAGCGCGAGGATATATCAAGGGGCGTTGACGTGCTCATAGGCACGCCGGGCAGGCTCATCGATTATCTCAAACAGAAGGTCTACAGTCTGAAGAAAACCCGGTTCCTCGTGATTGACGAGGCTGACCGCCTTTTCGATATGGGGTTCATCAGCGACCTCCGGTTCCTGCTCAGGAGAATGTCTCCTTATGACAAACGGCAGTCCATGCTCTTTTCCGCTACCCTTTCTCTTCGCATTCTTGAACTGTGCTATGAACATATGAACATGCCGGAGAAGGTCACGGTGACGCCCGAAAAGGTCACGGTGGATCAGATCAAACAGGAGATATATCACGTCGGCACATCCGAGAAGTTCGGCCTTCTCCTCGGAATCCTCAGGCGTGAGCCGGCCGGTCGCTACCTGATCTTCTGCAACACCAAAGCCGCAGCCGGAAGGCTCGAGATATTCCTGAACGCCAATGGGCTGGTAACTGCCGCTATCACCGGAGACCTTCCCCAGAACAGGCGGATGAAGGTGCTCTCCCGGTTTAAGGACGGCTCATTGCCGGTCCTTGTGGCCACGGCTGTAGCAAGCCGCGGACTCCATATTGACGGGGTGACCCATGTGATCAACTACGACCTTCCCGAAGACCCGGAGGACTATGTGCACCGGATAGGCAGGACTGCCAGGGCCGGCGCCGTGGGCAGGGCAATAAGCCTTGCGTGCGAGAAATTCGTCCATTCCCTCTCTGACATCGAGAAATACATAAGGCAGAAGATACCTGTCATGCCGCTGACAGAAGAAATGATCGTCACCGGGTATCGCAGGAGACCTGTCCATCCCGTGAAGAAGGTCGCCTCTGCACCTGAAAGAGAGTCCCGGCAACTACGACAGAAAGAAAAAACATCGAGAACAGAAAAAACCTCCCGCAGTCACCCGGCGAGAAAGAAACCATTTAAAAAAACCGGTCCGGGCGTCAGAAATAAAATAAAAGATTAAAAATCAAAACTCAAAATTGTGGAATAAAAAATATTCTAATAATTCACCCCCCCCCCTGATTTCGTTAATAATATCGAGAAGACAATGAACGAACTGCATATTCAGATAATCGCAAAAGAGCTTGCCGCCAAGCCGTCACAGGTCAGGGCGGCAGCCGGGCTGCTTGACGAAGGGGCAACAGTGCCCTTTATCTCCCGATACCGGAAGGAGGCCACCGGAAGCCTTGACGAAGTGGCTGTCGCTGCCATAAGAGACAGGATCGAACAACTCAGGGAACTCGACAAGCGGCGTGAAGCTATTCTTAAATCCCTTGAAGAGAGGAAACTGCTTACAGAAAAATTGAAGGAGAATATCCTGAGCGCCGAAAGCATCACCGGTCTTGAGGATATTTATCTTCCCTTCCGCCCCAAACGCCGCACCAGGGCTATGATAGCAAAGGAGAAGGGGCTTGAGCCGCTCGCCTTAAGGATATTTGAACAGGTTGGAATGGACACTGAAGCTGAAGCCTTGGCATTCACAGGCCCTGAAAAAGGGATTGAGTCTATCGAGGATGCCCTTGCCGGCGCCCGGGACATCATCGCCGAATGGGTGAGCGAAGACCGGCAGACACGGGAAAGAATGCGTAAACTCTTTTCAGCCAAAGGCGTCTTGCGGTCGAAGGTGGTCAAAGGGAAAGAGGAGGAAGGGATAAAGTACAAAGACTATTATGAATGGGAGGAGCCTGTCTCAAAGGCGCCGTCACACAGGGTGCTGGCCATCCGGCGCGGGGAAAGCGAGGGGTTCCTTACCTTCCGTATAACGCCACCCGAAGATGAGGCCGTTACCCTGCTTGAAGCACTTTTCGTAAAAGGGAGCGGGCCGGCATCGGAACAGGTGAAATCCGCTGTAAGGGACAGCTACAAGCGGCTGCTCTCTTTTTCTATGGAGGGCGAGATACGCCTTGCCGTCAAGAAGCGGGCGGATGAGGAGGCAATACGTGTGTTTGTCGAAAACCTGAGGCAGCTTCTGCTTGCCCCGTGCCTCGGCAGAAAGAGCGTACTCGCCATTGATCCCGGTTTCAGGACCGGGTGCAAGGTAGTCTGCATGGACCAACAGGGGAAGCTGCTCCATAACGATACCATCTATCCCCATTTTTCCGATAAAGGGGCTGCGGAGGCTGCCGGCAAGATCAGGGACCTTTGCAGCCGCTTCAGGATCGAGTCCATAGCCATAGGCAACGGCACTGCCGGAAGGGAAACCGAATCTTTTATCAAGGGCCTTGGCCTTCCGGGGGAGATCAACGTCGTGATGGTGAGCGAGAACGGAGCATCCGTCTATTCAGCGTCAGAGGCGGCAAGGGAGGAATTCCCCGATTACGATCTGACTGTCCGCGGTTCGGTCTCAATCGGGCGGCGGCTGATGGACCCCCTCGCTGAATTAGTGAAAATAGACCCGAAGTCCATTGGGGTCGGGCAATACCAGCATGACGTGGACCAGGCTGCCCTGAAGAAAAGCCTTGATAACGTGGTCATCAGTTGCGTCAATGGAGTGGGTGTTGAAGTAAACACTGCGAGCAGGCAGCTCCTCGCCTATGTCTCAGGGCTTGGGCCACAACTTGCAAAGGGCATTGTGCAGCACAGGAACGAACACGGCCCATTCAGATTACGGGAAGAACTCAGGAATATCCCCCGCCTCGGGCCAAAGGCCTTTGAGCAGGCAGCAGGGTTCCTCCGCATACGGGACGGTGAAAACCCCCTTGACGGGTCTGCAGTCCACCCCGAAAGCTATTACATCGTCGACTCAATAGCCCGGGATATGGGATGTTCGTTAGTCAGCCTGATGAAGGACGGGGAGATCAGAAAAAAGATCGATCTTTCACAATATTTGACCGACAGGGTGGGCATGCCGACCCTGAACGACATCATGGACGAGCTGGCCAGGCCGGGACGGGACCCCAGGGAACAGTTCGAGTCCTTCGCGTTTGCCGAGGGGGTCGGAAAGATCGATGACGTGAAGTCAGGGATGAAGCTCCCCGGCATTGTCACCAATATCACCGCCTTCGGGGCCTTTGTGGATATAGGAGTCCATCAGGACGGACTTGTGCATATCAGCGAACTCTCCGACAGGTTTGTGAAAAACCCCGGCGACGTGGTGAAGGTGCATCAGAAGATTACCGTCACAATACTGGAAGTGGATCTGCAGCGGAAACGGATTTCCCTCTCTATGAAGAACGGGCAGGCCCAGGTAAAAGCTCCACGCAAAAAAGAAGAGAACAAGGCGGCTCCGAAGGCCGGGACAAAGCGTGATAAGAACAAAAAACCATTGGCCCGTTTTGCGAATAACCCATTTTATGAGGCCTTCAGAAAAAAAGGCAAGACATGAAGCAAACCTTCAAAGAAATTACAGGAGGAGATGTCAGACTTTGAGAGGCTGCCGAACAGGTTTGATAATCATATAAGAAATCGCCATATCTTTGCCAGTCATTGCTTTCCACCCTCGCATAAAGAAAATCTTTACTCTTAACATTTATAATAGTCTAATCAACTTATCCGCATGAGATCAGAGTAATTAAAACTATCGTAACTATTCAGGTAGTTACAAACTATCTTTGAAAGGTTCATGATTTGAAGTCTAATAAAATAAGTATTATAATGCCTGTTCTGAATGAGTCAAAAAAGCTTCGCAATACTCTGAGCCGGCTCGATTTGTCCGGCAATGCGGAATTGATAGTAGTAGACGGCGGGAGCGCTGACGGGACAGTATCCATAGCCCGTGAATTTACGGACAAGGTATTTATAACAAAAACCGGGCGGGCAAGTGTGATGAATTTCGGCGCAAAAAAAGCCGGGGGAGATATATTTCTTTTTCTCCATGCCGACTGCGTCTTACCGGATGAAGGATTCAATATAATCAGGGAAACCCTGGCCGACGGCAACATTGCAGCAGGTGCATTTTTTCTCGGCATTGCCCATCCGGGGCGCTATTTCAGAGTTATTGAATTCGCATCTAATATAAGATGCCGCATAACCGCCCTCCTCTATGGAGACCAGGGGATATTTCTAAAAAAAGAAACCTTCGACCGGGTCGGTGGTTATGCAGACATACCCCTGATGGAAGATATTGAGATATCAAAAAGGCTCAGGAAACTCGGCAGGATAGTTTTTGTAAAACCGCCCATTAAAACGTCTCCCAGGCGGTGGTTGGACGAAGGTGCGGTCTATACGACGTTGCGGGACTGGACCATTGCCTTTTCATATACATTTTTAAAAATATCGCCGGGAAAACTTATTAAATATTACAGTGATATCAGGTGAAGAAAATGAATAAGAATGCCCTGATAATAATTGCCAAATACCCTGAAAAGGATAATGTCAAAACACGGCTTAAGGGGTTGATGCCCGATGAAAAAAGACTTGAGCTGTATGTAAGTCTTCTGAATCAGACGATGCAAAAACTCGGATCAATTCCAGCAATTGATACTTTTATAGCCTTCGCACCCGAAAATACTGAAAAATATTTCCTGCAATTTAATGTAAAACTGATTCCTCTTCATAGAGGAGGCCTCGGAGCAAAAATGTTTGAGGCATTCAAGTATGTTTTCAATGCAGGATATGAAAAAGCAGCGCTTGTAGGGGTCGACATACCGGATTTGACTGATTCGACAATCCTGAATGCGTTTGATTTATTATCCGGCAGCGATCTCGTTTACGGTCCTGCAAAGGACGGCGGCTATTATTTAGTCGGAATGAGAAAGCTGGTTCGGGAAGTCTTTGAGGACGTCCCCTGGTCATCCGATCAAACATTAAACAGAAGTCTTGAGCAGGCTAAACGATTCGGCTATAGTGTTGGTTTTACGGAGATGCTGAGTGATATAGATACGATTGAAGATGTAAAGAGGACAGGCTTTCTCTCCTGAAGCGGACCATATCTACTTTTCTTTCTTTTCTTTATCTTCTTTTGCCTTTTTCTTCTCCTTTTTCTTCTCTCCTGCCTTCTTTGGCAACCTTCAGCCCGTCAACGACAAGTATAATATGTTCAGCTACCATCAATGGCTTAAAAAAAACCCTTACAAGCTTAACCCAGCAAGCGGTAAGCGATTCCGGTTTCAGTGCCGGGGTATGAAGAAATGAAGAAACCGGGAGTAGCATGACTCTTTCAGGCCTGCTGCCCTGAGAAAACTTGTCACACCAAGTCCGTGGGGTCCACTTTACTTCTTCCTCAAGTTTTTGAGATGTTACCTCCATTTGAGGATTTCGGATATAGCCAAAACTTGCTATCTATGCAGCAGAAGCCGGAGTCAGTTTAAACCGTCTTGCAGGCACAAAATTATGCAACTAAAATCACATATCAAAATACTGCAAGGGACAAGCTCCGGCAGTGACTTTTTCGGTTGCGTTCTTATTTATTCTCAAAGGCCGCCCTGTTTTCCGGCTATGCTTTTTCTTCCCATAATTATTGCAGCTATAATGAGCGGAGCTGCTGTCAGCAGGTACGGCACATGGATATCCCATGTGAATAAAATGCTCCCCACCAGCGGACCCGCTGCCTGTCCCAGGCTGTTGGCCGCGCTTTGCAGCCCCAGCGCAGCCCCGGCGTGTTTGCCTGAGCGTTTGCTTACCAGTGATGCCAGGCCCGGATTAAGCGCGGCCATACCAAGCGCAAACAAGACTACATAAGAAAGAATAAGGGTCATGCTCTGTGTTGTCATCAGCAAAATCAGGGCAATCCCCATGAGCCCGAAACCAAGCGACAACATGGGCATTTCACCAACCCTGCCGATGAACCGGCCCACCACCCCGGCCTGCGCGGCTGCCATGACAAACCCGCATACCATAAACACAAGTCCCATCTCCGCCGGCCCGAATTTCATCACCCTCTGCGCATGCAAGGCAAATGTGCCTTCAAACAGGGATAATGCGAAATAACCGAGAAAAGATAATGCAAGCAATTCCAGGAATGATTCGCGTATGCCCTTCCAGCCGATACCGGGGGGCGATGCGCTGTTATCCGGAGACTGTTTCCTGTGTGGTTCACGGCCTGACACCCGGATTGATTCAGGCAAAAAACGCATGGTTGCCAATAAAGCAAGAACCGCAAGGACAGCTGCTGCAAAAAACGGTGTTGAAAAATCATTAACGTAGAAATGGCCGAAACGGTATTCCATGTGCCAACTCAGCCGCGACATGTATGCGCCCAATGCCGGACCCGTGACCACACCCATTCCGATGGCGCTGCCAAGCCATGCCATTCCCTTGCCGCGTTCCGCCTCTGAGGTGAGGTCCGCAACATAGGCGCTCGCAGTCGGCAGTACGGCTGCTGAAAGGATGCCCCCGAGGATACGGGCGGTATAGAGCATGAACAGGTTTGTTCCCATACCGAAGAGCGTCATAAAAACAGCATAGCCGCCGAGCCCGATCATAAAAAGCGGGCGGCGGCCGATCCGGTCGGACCACCTGCCCCAGAGGGGCGCGAAAAGAAACTGCATGAATGCGAAAATGCCGGTCAACAGGCCGACATGAATATATGCCTTCCGGGCCGTAGCGCCATCAGCCAATGCCAGCCGTTCAATATAAAAGGCCAGCACCGGCAGTGTCAGCCCGTAACCGATCATGACCACGAACAGGCATAATAAAAGAATGCCGAGCCGCTTTCTCAGCGAATGTTCCAATCCTATCTCCTCGAAAGTTTTCGTAATAGTTCAGTAGTCCTTATGAAACTGGGAAAACAGCCCGGAACGCTATTCTCTGCTCGCACAGGTTGCAGAAACAGAAGGAATTCCTTGTTAACGATTTGTCAGGCGGGATTGTCGTCGATTTAACCACTTTTTAAAAGAAGACTGACTCTCTCCTGATGGTTTGCCGGCCAATAATCCTTCAACACTTATGTCTTCATCAATATCTTCCCAATGAATTCCATGACCTCTGCCTGTTAATCTCCAATTATTTCGTTCTTTTGAAGTGGCATATACCAAGCGGGGAAACCATTCCAATGGAACTGAAATTGTCCTTCCATCGCTCAGGTCTACACTCAGAGTATCCTTTGTTACTCTTACATTTTCAGCATATGGGACTTCTATTTCAACTGCCGAAATACTCATTCCATGCCTCCAATAATCTTGAATGATTTTTAATAATAACTTTATGGATTTTACTGATTTCTAACATGGCTAAATTCTCCACTACTTTGCAGCCGGACAGGGTCAAGCCAGAATTTTGCAATTTTATCATCGCTCTCAACATGGATATGCCCGGGTTCATCCCTGTCTCCTGCATAAAAGAAGAAACGATATAATCTAACTTTAAGTACTGTCGGCATCGGATTTATAATATCATAATATCATATGTTTTCGATTAACATTAGTAATCCTTAGTAGGCCTTTTTTCGGAGGGCATCTGTTTCGATGCCCTCCGCACAGATTTCTGATTTACCTCCCATACTGCTTACTGTCGTAGTCGTCGGATATTCCATCATTGTCATCATCCGTATCCAGATAGTTTGGGACTCCATCCCTGTCGTTGTCCCTGCCATAGGGATTAAGACGGTCAGAGCTGCTTCTTGAAGGGCCGTAATTGTTCGATTTGATCCCGTCTGGATTTGAACGATAATGACCTCTAACATATGTCCCATTACTTCGGGTATAACCATTGACCCATCCTGCAAAAGCATTTCCCCCCATTGCTGCTAAGAATATTCCCAGTACCGCTAAAGCCATTAACTTCTTCATCTGTCCTTACCTCCTTAAAATAGATTTGATATTTGAGGTAATAGACAACGCAGAAGTAAAAACCTTGCAGTTTTTTTTGTGAATAATTATCCTGTCTGTCCGGCTTGTATGTTATAATTCAATTGTGTTCAAAAGGTATGTGAAAAAGGGAATTTCCGGGTTAATCCTCAGGTTGACTGATATATTTAAAGACTACATCAAGATTGTGTAATTAGAAAAAGGACATCATGCATACCGTAGAGAAAAAAATTCTTGATACATTCAAATCATTATTATTAAAAAGATTGTCACTGTATAAAATGATCCTCTTTGGCTCAAGGGCAAGAGGTGATGCCACTCCATATTCCGACATGGATGTTGTGGTTGTTCTGGACGAAACGGCTGATGAGCATGATATTGATTATGTTAGTGACTGCGCGTGGGAAGCGGGATTTGAGCATGGCATTGTTGTAGTTCCAATTGTTTTCACAAAAGAAGAATGGGAAAACAGCCCGGAACGCTATTCTCTACTCGCACAGGCTGTAGAAACAGAAGGAATTACTTTGTGAAAAAAGAAGAAATATCCAGACTGATAACATACCGTCTGGAGCAGGCACAGACTGCTCTCGATGATGCACGATTCCTTTTAGACGGAGGGCGCAGCCCTCAAGGCATTGTAAACAGGGCTTACTATGCCATGTTTTATACAGCGATTGCACTTATGCAGAAAATCGGAAAGGTTCCATCAAAACATAGCGGCGTGATTAGTCTGTTTGACACAGAATTTGTTTTAAAAGGAATCTTTCCAAAGGAGCTTTCAAGTGACTTTCATAAGGCATTTGAACTCAGGCAATTATCGGATTACAAGAGCTTTAAAGTAATTTCCAAAGAAAAAGCTGAACAAACTTTAAACAATGCCGCACATTTTGTTGAAGTTGTAAAAAAATATCTTGCTTTATAACCTATCACTTCCAGTCCCCTAACAAAATAAAAGGTGCCCAGAAGTAGGGGTGGGAGCCGTCAACGGTCATAGCTGGTTCTGTCCCGGATTTGGCTTCTTTTGAAGTGGTAATGCCTCCCACTCCGCGAACAATACCTTTTCCAACCTCGCCGCGTATCATTTCTATTTGAGCCATGCGCAGGGCTTCGGCTTTAGAATGGTTTCTCAAGTTCTTATAAAACATTCCCATCAGCTCTGAAGTGGAGCGGTCGTTAACGCTCCACAGACTGGCAACAATAGAGGGTGTGCCTGCATAGATGAAACCCCTGGTCATGCCTATCAGTTCGTCTCCTTGAGTTAATTTCCCCAGTCCTGTTTCACAGGCGCTTAATGTTACTAAAGATGTATTTTTGAGATTCAGGTTGAAGATTTCATGAACCTCAAGTCTTCCGTCTTCGTCTTTATCTTTAGCCAACCTGATGCTTGAGAATAACGGGTTTTCAGAATTTAGCTCACCATGGCTGGCAAAATGAATGATATTGTAGTCACCGGACAGTTTTTTTAGTTTCTCCTTTGTCGCCTTGCTTTTCATGTAAATGTCGGTATCAGGGTAA
This sequence comes from Nitrospirota bacterium, assembly GCA_011040095.1. Lineage (GTDB taxonomy): Bacteria > Nitrospirota > Thermodesulfovibrionia > UBA6902 > UBA6902 > BMS3ABIN06. Next base: position 2,092 of record DRDE01000149.1, on the reverse strand, counting down.
ATTTCTTTAATCTTCTCTACTTCTTCTTCGGCATAAGGAAGATCGTATTTTTTGTTACCTAAATCCGGATTTCCAAACGCAAGGATTTTACCTGTGACCTTCTTCCTCTTTTCGTATACAAATTTAAGGACGCTGGCGCTTGGGGTATAAAAAATCTCGTATTCTTCAATCAAGAAATTGGTTCCATTATCCTTGTCTATCAATGCCTGGAATGGAAGATAGTGAAGGACAGAGTGAGGCACAATTCCAATTCTCTTAGTCTTAATATATGGCTTTGCAGGTCTGATTAAAAGGTCATAAAGTTCCTCAGCTTCTTTTTTATAATCGGGATATTTTTTAGCAATTTTTTCTCTATATGCATCTACCTTTAAAACCAATTCTTTGGATTTGATATTTATTTCAAGAACGTTTAAGTCTGATTTATCCACTATCCATAAAAGAGTTTCATCGGGAGTGATAAAATATTGCAGCAAAGTAATATCCGGGTCTAATAGCGCCTGGACTTGTTTCAGGTTCAGAGTTTCAACGCGCAGTAGTGTGGAAATCTCCGGGTAATCCTTCGTTATCTTTTTCAGCAATTCAGCATATTCCCCACTTGCCCTATTAAGTTCTTTTCTTATTAAAGCTTTTTTGTGTGAAATATCATCTTGTTCACCTCCCTTACTGATTACTCTGACTTTCTCAGAAAGATAATTTATCTTTAATTGTAGCTGCCTTTCTTTTTCTATAAGTTCTTTATAATCGGCGTGAATGTTCTGAAGTTTGACTTTCCCTCCAATCAGGTCAAGAAATGACCTTGATCGTGCCCTTTCCATGTAGTTAAAAGCTTCATCCTTGTATCCGTTTTTTTGGAAGAAGAGAATAGCGTCATTATAAAGCTCTGTTGCTTGAGCAGCAATCGACATTTTTGAAGCTAAAGATTGCCGTCCCACTCTTATTTTTTCAAGAATATTGACAGCTTGAATATACTGATTTTTTGCTTCCTCAACTTCTCCTTTCTTTTCAGCAACACGCCCAAAGCCCCAGGGCATCATCCATTTAAAAAAAGGATGGTCTAAATCCTTGGATAGATTATCCGCTTTTTGCAAATAATCTAAAGCTTGCAGATAATTCCCAAGTTCTTCATAAGCCATCCCTGCCAAAAAAGAACTTAAAGCCATAGCAAACTTGTAATTGGATTCCTGGGCAATCTTGAAAAATGTTTCTCCATATTTTAATGCCATGTCATAATCTTTTGACTTGAAATATGCTTTCGATAAAGAAACATATGCCCCAAACACATTGAAGTTGTTTGAAAGCCCTGTCTTCTGCGCAAATTCTATTGCCTGTTTTGCGTATTTAATTGTTTCATGATAATTATCGTGTAACCGATCATCGATAACAAATTTTACTAACGTTATACCACTGAGAATTCTCAGAATCGATATGTTATCTTCCAGTTGTTTGTAAATTTTTAAGGCTTTTTGGAAGTATTGTAGTGCCATCGAATAATCTTCTAAGTTAAGATAAAGTATAGCGTAGTCACTATATACCGCTGCCAAGCCTTTTAAGTCATTTGATTCTTCATAAACAGTTAAAGCTTTATTGAGATTATTGAAGGCATATATATCCTTACCGAAATTCGTATAAATTTCCCCAATTACATAGGATATAATAGCTTCCCCTGTTCTATTAGATGATTTCACGTAAAGGGTTTGTGCATCAACTAAATATCCGAGAGCCGTTTTCATGTTGCCAAGAAAATAATAAAAAGACCCTAATGCGTGCCGTGGTTCTGGCAGTTCAGGATTTATATTTATGGCTTCAATCAGATAATCTACAGCCTTATCATCCTGAGCTAAGTCATGATATGCAAACGTCAAGTTTTCATAAGCATCAAAATAATCCGCTTTTATTCTAATAGCTTCTTTATAAGAATCAATTGCTTTTTCGTACTGCCCTGAATCCTTGTATACCAATCCAAGCACATCATAAGCAAAATGGTCCGGATAGAGCTTTACCCCTTTTTTATAAGCTTCTATAGATTTTTCAAGATCATTTAAACTGAGATATGAATATCCTAAATTATAATAGGCACTACGATAATCCGGCT
>DRDE01000148.1 GCA_011040095.1 Nitrospirota bacterium | reverse complement strand
TGTTATGTTGCAGATTAAACCAACTCAAAAACGGCACTTTTATTCAAATTAAAGCAACCTGATAAATTCATTTTCCTTCGGAACCCTTTCACCCTAAATTGAAGGGTTTTGAAGGAAAATGAATGGATTAACCCGAAGATATTCGGGTTTGAATAATTCGATTATTTGAGTCAAAATAATTCGCAATACAACACCAATAGGGGCGCTGAGCCGAGAAGTACGACCTTGATATTTTGACGGTCTGCGGTGTCCTGGTCCCAGTGGAGCTTAACGGTTTCACTCCAGGCGGGGATTTTCTGTATCTCATCTATTATGAGGATAAATCCTTTTTTATGAGGACCTGACTTGTGTTTGATCCTTGCCGTTTCCCACTGCTGCTGAAGCCACACAGAAGAGGCCGCTGAGACCGCGTCAGCAGATACATAATGGCCGGGAATGCCGATTTCATCCATCACCTGCTGTATCAGCGTGGTCTTTCCCACCTGCCTTGGGCCGGAGATCGCCTGAATGAATCGCCTCGGCTCTTTGAGCCGGTTAAATATTTTTTTATATGCGTATCTCTTGAACATACAATTTACTCAATGCTTTGAGTAATTTTACTCAGCATATTGTGTAAATGTAAAGAGAAAAGAGCGGTGTCGGCTCCTGAACACACAAATGCTATTCATTTTTTGCTTATTAACAAGCCTGAATTTCTTCCTCAAGTTCTCCGGTAATAGAATAAAATGAATTCCCCCCTGAATATTTAGCGGTTATTTCTGCCCATTTAATATCGTTTAAGCGTTCTATCTCATCCCTCGCATCGGCGTTGCGCGTATCTTCGTCCAGTCCTATGCCAAACCGTAAACATCCCACGTTAGTGATTATGTATCGATTGTGCATATACGAGGAATTCCACTGAATAAAAGATAGAGATATATTTCGAGACATATTTGGTTTTAAACGAAGGTTAACATCGCTTTTAAATAATTCTTCATCGAACTCATCTATCTCCCGCCTATTTGGTCTGTTTGAAATATGATATTCCAAACTCTGAAGCGGAATCCCATTATTGCGCCTCGACACTATTTTCAGCATTTCTAATAATGGGTTCCGGAATCTTGCTATATCAGGGTTAAAATGAGGATCAATAAATTTAATGTGCTGAGATAAGGCAAGTAAGGGGGCAACAGCCGTTGCTATAGCAGCGGCATTTCTTACAATAGAGCCGCAGTCACAATTCCATAAATTGGTTCTCTCGTCAATATCACGGCCTGATAAAACTCTATTGGTCTCATCATTGTCGCACTTTGCAACTATAGCCCGGAAAGGTCTGATTCTATGTTCAGCCTTCGCATTATCAACCCAATTTAAGTTGACATCCCAGTCACAAGTAGTTCTGCGAAATGACTTGTATCTTTGAATACGCCGTATGGCTTCTTTCATTCTTTTTTTCTCCACATCTCCACAATCAGAATTACGTATCACATTAAAAACAGCTCGCGCCCATTTTTTCGGATATTCGGAAATTAAACGACCTTTTTCAGCCCCGCTATTGTCTTTGAAATATCTTATGTCTTTCCAGTTATCAAGAAGATCGGGATCAAGAGCATATTCATATATCATATTCAGAAAAGCTCCTCATCTCTTTCTTCAAAGAATCCCCTTGGCCATTTGTTAACAAACTCCCCGGTTTCGTCAACTTGCAATGGTGTTATAGACATACCCTTTTCTGTCTGCTCTATATAGTGGATTGAGAGCTTGTCAGGTGAAAGAGATGGAGCATCTACAGGCAACTCGTTTTCTTGCGTTTCACGAATTCTCCTCAGCATTCTTAAGAGCAGATGCTCGCTATGGGTTTCGAGCAAGAAACAGACATCCTGTTCCCTGACCTGAGAGATAAATAAATCGCCCAATGCCACTTGGAAAGCAGGATGAATATGCAGCTCCGGTTGCTCTATTGCTACTATGCCGCTGTTAGAGTGGAGAGTGACAACAATGACAGGAAGCACCTGCGAGATGCCAATTCCGACATCCTGAGGAAGAACCTCTACGCCATTCATCTCGTCCAGAAGAAATAATCTTTTCTTTTCAGGCAATCGCTTAAGTTGCTCGATCGTTTCTTCATTATCAAGTAGAAGCTCCGGGTTTGTAAGAGATACCCAGATTGAACTTGCGGTGTCAAGTTCTTTGTATTTTCTGACATCTATTCGGTAGCCTGAGTTTAATTTATTCTCGCTTGTCAACCAGCTATTGGTTTTCTGAATAAATTCAGGCTCCGCTTTGTATAGTACATCCCAGGCAGCGAGACCGCTTGTCCATCTTGATTCGTCTTCAGTTCGCACAGGCAAAAAATACCGTGGCGGTGTTTTACGAATAGGGCCGATGTAACGGAATTTTCTCAGTTCGGCACGCAGGACGCTGGTAAGTCCTCCGAAATAGGTATGGAAGAAGTCGTTAAGCGTTTCCCATGTTGATGGTGAAAGATATTCATCCCGTTCGGGGTGTTCCCATCGGTCCGCATTTTCTTCAGCTGTTGCTTCATCATTCTCCAGTTCACTGTTTAGGCGAATATGTTGCGGTAGAGCTGTTTGCTGATTAACAAATAATTCTATTTTATTGTCTGAAAAGATGAAATCTTTCTTGATTGTTGTAATTATTGCGGATAACAGATCAGGAAAATCTACTTTTTTGCTTTCAAGGTCGATCTCTGTTGATCTGAGCAGGTGATGTTTAAAATTGATCTCAACGATCCGGGTTTTTTTCCCGGATTCATCGCAAACAATTTTGCCAAATTCCTCACCATCTAAACCCACAGCGCTTGAAAAGACAAGTGGCTCATTCAGAAAGTTGCTCCACTTTATCTCGAATTCAAGCCAGGCATTATCAACTTTTTTAGTAAAGAAATCAGAATAGTCAGCAAGAGGGGAAAAGAAAATCTCAAACTTCAACCTCATAGGTAAATTCAGATCATGTTTATGGATCAGATTTTTAAACCCACCCAGGTCGAGAGACTCGTCAGCCCCTGCTGTGCGGTCAGCATCCACATTGTTCCGCTCAAGAATCTCACGAACATAATGCAATGCTTGAACGATAGTGCTTTTCCCGGAGCTGTTAGGCCCGAAGAGCAAAGTGATCGGTTTAAACTCCACCCGCACCGGCTCGCGGATGCCTTTGAAATTTTCTATGGTAAGGGCTTTAATTATCATTATAGTTCTCCCTTGAAAGCCTTCTGTGTAATCACGCCGAATAGATTATTACTTTCAGACAAAGCCTCGTTGTTTTTGCGAAAGGCATCATGAAATTTATTGAAAATTTTTCCAAACTTCTCTTGCAGTGGATAAGGTGGCTTGAGAAGCAGGATGTTCTCAAACTTTCCCTTACTGACCATACCTTTCATGCTTTCGGTTGACTGCTTCTGAATAAGATTCTTTGCGACGAGTATTTGCACATAGAAAAAATAAGGGTCTACTCCTTCAAAAGAAGTAACAGCATTAATTTGTTGATTAAAGGCAACTGTCCTATCTGCAATCGCAGCGTTCCCGATACATTCAGGGCTTCCTGCGATACAAGTTACCAATATTGATTTCTTGGGAACGATACGGGCGAGCTTTTGCCCTTCTGAAGTCAATCTTTCTTTTGCTTCGGTCAGAAAGTGATTAGGTGTATTAATGTTGTCTGACTTAATCCATTCTATACCGTCACCATAATATTCTGGCTTTGCACGTAGAGGTGTATTTCCGGTCATGACGGTACCCAGCTCTTTGATAGGGGCTTTATCCCACCCCTTCGGATTTGTTACCGGATCGCCGAACATATCGAGGAAGACTGATCGGAGGAATTCTTCCGTCAAGCTGATGGACTCCTGCCGCTTCCGGCGGATGGCGTCGGCTTTGTCGAGGATGGCGGCAATGCGGCACTGTTCGTTGAGAGGAGGGAGAGGGAGTTTGACCTTATCCATAAAACCTCTTGAGATTCCCCCGACCGTAGCACCTCGAAAGTCCCGAAGAATTTGTTGCTGCCCTTTTGGGCTTTGCAAATGCCAAAAGATGTATTTTTGAAAGGCTCTTTTTTCATCAAGTCGCAAAGAAAAAACATGCTCATTAATAGACGCTTTTTCAAAAGGGAATTGCTCATGAACGAAACTTACTTTGCCTGTTGTAGCACCATCTTTGACAATAAGAATATCACCTTTTCTGATTATCCCTTTTGTCATTGAGGAAAAATAGTCTCTTGGTATCCTCTTAAGCTTCGAGAAATTAAAACCGCCTTGACCATCAAGATGCTCAGCTCCGAGGCTTGGGACATCACCCTCCCCATCGATAATTCCACCTTTAGGACGGCTTCCGCTTTCAAGTGATGAAAAAATTTCTGATAAACGAACTGCTTTCATCCCACCATTTCCTCAATCTCTGATAAATCACTCATTATCTCCTCTTCCAATGTTTTGAGTTTCTTTAGAATCTCTTCGGGATGCTCATACTTCACCTCTTCATACACCGTCTCTTTATACCGGTTAAGGGATAAGTCATAGCCCTTCTCCCGAATCTCCTCGGCAGGGACAAAAAAAGCCTTACCGGTTCTGTCAATGTCCTTCTTCAAGTCACGGGACTGCCATCGGGCCAGACAATCCGGCAGGTCACCTGCAAAGGCGCTGTCGTAAAGCTGTATACGTTTGTCATCAAGTGAGAAACCGTCATCTTGCAGATCGTAGAAAAAAACGTTGTCGGTCTTGCCTCCCTTTGTAAATATCAGGATTCCGGTAGAGACTCCGGCATAGGGTTTGAAAGCGCCGGACGGCAGGGAGATGATCGCCTCAAGTTGATTGTTGTCTACCAATGATTGCCGAAGGGCAACATGAGCTTTGGAAGAGCCGAATAGCACACCATCGGGTACAATCGTGGCTGACCGGCCTCCGTTCTTAAGCATCCTGAGGATAAGCGTAACAAAAAGCAATTCTGTCTTTTTGGTCTTGACCTGTGCCAGCAGTGATGAGTGCACATCCTCAAAGTCGAGGCTGCCCTTAAACGGCGGATTCGCAAGGATAATGTCAAAGAAGTCCGCTGACTGCTTTGGGAATTTATCAGGAAAACTTCCGCTCAGGGTATCCTGGTAATGAATATTTGGAGCATCGAGACCATGTAACAACAAGTTCATTGCAGCAATGCGGAGCATGGTAACATCAAAGTCAAACCCATGAATGAGGTTATTCTGAATATGCTTCCTGAATGGCTCAAGAAGGTCTCCGCTGTAAACCTTCTCTCCCTCATGCTCAATAATCCCTTCAGGTGATGTATATTTTCTCTGAAGGTAATGCATGATCTCAACAAGAAAGCCGCCGGTTCCGCAGGCAGGGTCGCCAATCACTTCATTGTGCTGAAGATGCGGGTCGAGTATCTCAACCATGAGGCGTATGATATGGCGCGGCGTGCGGAACTGCCCGTTGATGCCTGCGGTAGTCAATTTACTCAAAAGATATTCGTAAAGATCGCCCTTTGTGTCCCCTTCGGTAAGGGGAAGCTCGTCAATCATGATCACGGCAGATACCAGCAGGCTCGGCTTGTTTATAATCAGTTGAGCATCTTTCATATACTCACCGAACTTTGCCCCTTCGACTGCAACGCTTTTGAAGTGCGGGAAAACCTTATCGCGCACATGGGGAAGCATCTTGTCCGCCCCATAATTTTTAAATTCTTTCCAGCGGAGCGCCTCGCCGTCTTTGGTTTCCGGAAAGATACGGCGAAAAGTCTTGCCGGTCCTCCCGGTCTTTTTCTCATTTCGGGTTTCGGCAATATCCAGAAGCCTCGAAAACATAAGAAATGAAATCTGTTCTATGACCGTAAGCGGATTTGTGATCCCCCCGGTCCAGAATTCCTCCCACAGTTTATCGATACGGCTTTTAAGCTCTCCGTTTATCATGCTGATTCTGTCTCCTTATTCCCTGGTAATTGAAAGGTCTTGATAATCGCCAATAAGTCACTGACCTGTTTCTCGTCGGTAAATGCCCCGTCGAGTCCATTACTGTTGATCGAGGTGAAAGGAGGTTCGTAGAGTCTCTCTAATTCTACAGACCCGTACTTTGCTATATGATTCTGCAGCAGATTGAGAAACAGCGTCTGATTAGCCGTAAGCTTTGGATAACGCTGAACGAAATCCGCAAACTGCTTTTTTACGAGTTCTGTTTCCATTCCTATAAGAGAGCGGATCAATCTTTCAACAGGCACATCATAGAACTCCCTCAGTATCTCAAGGTCTATGCCGGGATGTTGTGTGAGCACGAGTGAGCAGAGCGCTTTCAGGTCGTCCTCTGTCACGGGCTGCCCCGCACGAATCTTCTGCAAGGTCGGATTCGAATGAAACAGGCTCCGCAGGGCTTCTTCCACCTGTTTCCTGTAGACTGATGCATCTATTTCCCGGATATCGGCTTTTCTATGAACAAGTTCTATATCTCCGTCAGCCACATCAATAGTCTTAGTCAACAGTGATGCGGTGGTATCTTTTTGACGGTGGTGCATGATGCCCCGCAGTTCTTTTCTTACTTCTTCAAGTTTTGCCACGCTGACACTATTCCAGAAGTCGGAACTCTTCACCGTTTTGAGAGTTGACGCCCGCTCTTTGACCGGATTAAGATGAAGAATAAGTTTACTGATCCAGCTAAGGCACTTGTCTTTTAAATCAGCAAAACGGCCGCTCCCGCGCAGAAGCTCTGTCTGCATCCGTGTAATCAGGAGATCAAAGGCAAAGGCGTCGGCAGGACCGTCAATGTTGATCCATTGCATAAGCGGCGCCATGTCGCTGCGAAGGACGGAAACGGTTGCCGGTGAAAACTGCTCAAGAACTTCAGGACGGGACACACTTCGTTTTTCCTTCCATCGCTCACGCACAGCTATGGTCTTTTCCGGCAGGCTGTTCAGATCCCGGCCTATTAACATAACCGTCTGTTTGTGGGCCTCTATCTCATGCTTTGTCAGCGCCAGTTCGGCCAGGTCTATTCGCGCTTCAAAGAGTTTCTGCATGAGCGATTTGGTTACAGCCGGTTCGGCCTCAGGCCTGTTCTCCTCAAAGTATTCAAAATTACCCCAATGGTCGAAGATACGGAACTTTGTCTTATCTTTTCCGGAACCGAAAAGGTCTTTACAGAGACGGGTGCCGCGTCCGATCATCTGCCAGAATTTGACCTTTGACTTAATCGGTTTGGCAAAGACAAGATTGACAATCTCCGGGACATCTATCCCGGTATCAAGCATATCAACCGATATGGCAACTGTAAGATCCTTATTATTCCCGTACCCCTTGAAGTCATCTATAAGCTGCTCGGCCCTGGGATCATAATTGTCAATCACCTGGCAGAAAGAGCCTCCATATTGCGGATACATCTGGTCAAAGAGTTCGGAAAGAAGTATGGCATGTTTATGGTTGCGTGCAAAAATAATAGACTTGCCCGGTCGCTGACCTGTTGCATCACGAAGACCGTTCTCCATCAGATTGCGGAGGATTGCCCGGTTTGTATCCCGGTTGAATATCTGCCGATCGACATCCGTTGCATCATAGTCAAAAGTTTCCGGGTCCTCTCCATCTTCCTCCAACTGCCGCCTCTGCTCATCAGTCAGTTGGGAGTATTTTATGCCGCTTCTCAGAAACGCAGTGGTATGAGTAAAAACCTCGTAAGGGACGAGATACTCCTCACCTACAGCGCGCTCAATGGAATAATAGGCAGTCGGATGCTTGTCTTCACAATCGAAAATCCGGTAGGTGTTTCTTGCGACATATTCGACCGGGGTAGCGGTCAGCCCGATCTGGAGGCAATCAAAATATACAAAGAGATCACGATACCGGTTATAGATGCTGCGATGCGACTCATCAGCTATGATAAGATCAAAGAAACCCACATCAAAGGTTTCAAATATCTTCATCATTGCAGGATAGGTTGCCAGATAAATTCGCTTGGTGCGATCTTTGGCCGTGCCTGCACGGACGATTGTGAGAGGTTCGTTGATGAAGTCATTAAAAACATTCTTTGCCTGTTTGCGAAGCTCCTTGCGATCGCAGAGGAAGAGCACCCTTTTTACCCATCCAGCCCGTATGAGAAGGTCGGTAAGGCCAATAGCAACCCGGGTCTTCCCTGTGCCGGTTGCCTGCACAAGAAGCGTCTTACGATATCCATTGCCGAATCGCTCACAAACACGCTTGACAGCCTCAAGCTGATAGAGGCGGTCAATGATTTCCAACCTTGGGGAAAGAGTATCAAGAGGCGCTTTAGTTCTTCTTTGCTGGACAAGATACTGAAGGCTATCCTTCGAGTAAAATCCCTGTATCTGTCGCGGTGGATAATCCTGTGAATCATCCCATATCCAATGCTCAAATCCATTTGTATAAAAAATAACCGGCCGCTGGGCGTATTTTTTCTCAAGTCCGTCAGCATATAGTTGAGCTTGCTTGCGTCCCATATTAGGATCAACGGCAGTTCGTTTTGCCTCGATTACTGCCAAAGGCTTATCGTTATCGTCCTTCAGTTCATAGTCAACATACCCGATTCCTGTTTGAGTGGGCTGATAGGGGACTTCCTCCTCCCTGACGACTCCGGCTTTTTCCCAATTTGCATTAAAATCCCAACCGGCATCCGTCAATAAACTATCAATAAGCCGCTTCCTTGTAGTTTCCTCGTTAAAAGACAAAACATCGGCAGCCTGTTTTCCGGCAGTGGTCAGAGATTGCAGGTCTTCAGGTTTCCTCGCGGTTACCTGAATAGCTGCCTGTCTGGCTTCCAACTCATGGAGAAGCTCTTGAAGCCGTGCCTCTTGAGCTGCAAGTTTTTCGAGAAGGTCTCTGCGCGAAGTTGTTGCAGTTTTCTCGGTGTCTTCTGTGTCTGGAAGAGTTATCTCCTGATAAGCAGGGCAATCATTCTTGCTTCCACTTTCGATAACGATATGGAACCAGCATGCAAGATCAAAAGCCTCCTTAAGAAGCCAAAGTGACTTTTCTTTAGTCTGCGGATCACCATGAGCTGCCTTGTTGCCATGAATGCGGATACTATGGAATTTGTCGAGTACGACAAGAGGAACCATCGCACGGAATGCGTCATTTTTAATAAGGTCCAGCAGATTCGGCTGGTATGGTCCCGGAAGACCTGCTTTTGTATAGATACGTTTGACCATTCTCTCGATGAAGGAGCGAAGCTTGACCAAACAGCCTGACGGATCCTGGTAGACATACTGTTCTGCAAAACCTGCGAGGTCTGCAAGCTCAGGGCAGTTATTTCTCAGTATTTCAAAGTTGATTGATTTCATTAAAACGTCCATAGTGGTTCTTACATTACAAGAACCATGCCATCACTCTTCTATTTCATATTTTTTCAGCCAATTTGATAAAGTCTGATAATTTGGAAGGCCAACCAATTTGGCCGTTAACGTTTTGTTCCCCCGGGCATCGGTCAAGGCCCTCTTTAAATAGTGCTGTGCAACATCTGCTATAACATCCTGTATATTAAAGCCATTTCCTATGTTGCGATCTAATATGCTTTCTTTAAAACATGCTGTACTTGTTGTTGGAATCAAGGCTTCTTTTATGTCATCAGCCTGAATGGTTTTCCCTGAATTCCATATCATAGCGCGTGAGAGAGTGTTTTTCAATTCTCTGATATTACCGGGCCAGGAGTGTTGGTGCATAAGATTTCTTGCATTAACAGAAATATTCTTATGTGCCCAGCCCGGTTCTTGAGCAAAGCTCTTATTGATTTCCTCAAGCGTACGATCAATTAATAGATTCATGTCACCCTGTCTTTCTCTGAGAGGAGGTAAATGCAATACACCTACAGCAAGTCTATGGAAAAGGTCTTCCCTGAAACTTCCATCGGCAACGGCTTCAACTAAATTTCGGTTTGTCGCTGCTATCACTCGCACATTAATTTTTATTTGTTTACTTGTTCCCACCTGAGTAACTGCACCCTCCTGGAGAGCACGCAAAAGTGCAACCTGGGCAGGCAGCGGCAGTTCCCCAATTTCATCTAATAATAATGTCCCGCCATTGGCTTCAAGAAAATGTCCTTTGTGATCGTGAGTAGCGCCGGTAAAAGAGCCTTTTTTATGACCAAAGAATTCACTCTCAACTAAATGAGATGGAATGGCCCCGCAATTGAGCGCTATAAATGGCTTATCCCCCCGCCTGCCGGATGCATGGATAGCACGTGAAAGCAGTTCTTTTCCTGTTCCGGATTCTCCCTGAATCAGTATAGGCACACTATGCATTGCTAACCTTCGAGCCTTTGCAACTACTCTTTTCATTTCTTTGCTGCGGTGGATTATTTCATCGAAGGCCGGGGCTTCCGGAGGCAGCCCCATGGTTAGTTTTGTTATTTCATCATCTGATGTATGTACCATATGAGGTAAGTAATCAGCAGAGATATCAAAAGGCAAATCAACAGTCTTTACTCCTTCTTCTATTGAAGATTCGATTAACTCAGCAGGATGGATTGTCTTTGCTAATATGATCCAGACTGACGCCATGGCAGGTGTTCCGGGACTTAGATGGAAAGTGAATTTTAAATTCTTCTCTTTCAGCTTCTTTTTTACCTTATTAATAGATGCATCTGCAGCTTCGTAAATTTCACCGAATTGTGTTGGGCCTGATAATTTAATATGGTATTTAATGATTTCTGCGGAAGAAAGCTCTTTAAGCCATTCAATATATTTACTTTCTGTTTTTGAATCGCTATTAGACAGCAAGACTACATAAGAGTATGATCTTTTTTTGACTGCCTGCCCAATAGGGCCTAAACCGCCTTTGAGCTCACCTCGACAGGCTTTCACATCCGTCATCCCTAACCAGGCAAATAGAATAGGCGTGTTCATAGAATCGTATTATACAAATTATCTTATTAATTGCAAAAAAATTTATGCATAATAAGAATTTAAACCAGTTCAAATTGTTGGCTTAACTTCACCCTGCTTTTGCCAAAAAGGAATCTTATATGCCCGAATATTAATACAAGAATATATGGCTATAAAATAGTGTGCTATTCCGTGTCCACAGCGTATTTCAGGCGGACTCCTTTAATATCCGCTCAAGCAAGGCCCAGCGTTCATAAGCGTCGGCAATATCCTTTTCCAGGTCCTCGATCTTCGACTTTGATTCAGCCACCCTGCTTCCATCACCTTTGTAAAACTCAGGATCAGCGAGTTTCTTATAAAGCCCGTCATGCTCTGCTTCCATTGATTCAATCATGCCGGGGAGCGCTTCTATCTCCCTGTTTTCTTTGAATGTGAGTTTGCGGTGCACTTCTTTTTTTTGACGGGGCTTTTTCCGGACCGGGACCTTCACTTTCCGGTTCACTGCATCAGGCAGACGCTGTCTCAGCCAGTCATCATATCCCCCGACATATTCGCCGATCCTGCCGCCTCCTTCGCAAACAATCGTGCTTGTCACAATGTTGTTCAGAAATTCCCGGTCATGGCTTACCAGCAGGACCGTGCCTTTATATTCCATCAGCATCTCCTCAAGAAGTTCAAGCGTGTCTATATCAAGGTCATTTGTCGGCTCGTCCATGACGATTACATTTGAAGGCCGTGTAAAAAGCCTTGCGAGCAGAAGCCGGTTGCGTTCTCCGCCGGACAGGACCTTTACAGGCATTCGGGCACGATCCGGCGGAAAGAGAAAGTCCTGGAGATAGCCGATCACATGTCTTTTTCTGCCATTTACAGTAACGTGCTCACCGTCAGCCACATTTTCCATTACGGATTTTTCGTCATTCAACTCTGCACGGTGCTGATCAAAGTATGCAACCTCAAGTTTTGTTCCCCTGCGCACAGAACCTTCATGCTGAACCATATTACCGAGAAGGATGTTTATCAGTGTCGTCTTTCCTGAGCCATTGGGGCCGATAATCCCTATCTTGTCGCCTCTCATAATTACTGTTGAAAAATTATCTATAAGTTTTCGCCCGTCAAATGTACACCCAATCCCCTTTGCCTCAAGCACAATCTTCCCTGATCTTTCAGCTTCATTAAGATTTATTTTAGCGCTTCCGGACAACTCACGCCTCATACCCCGCTCTTTTCGCATCTCTTTCAACTCCCTTACACGACCTTCATTCCGGGTGCGGCGTGCCTTAATACCCTGACGGACCCATACTTCTTCCTGTGCAAGCTTTTTATCAAAAAGCGCATTATGGGTGGCCTCGGCATCCAGCAGTGCCTGTTTTCTTTTAAGGTAGGTTGTGTAGTCACCGGGCCAGTCGGTTATCTTCCCGCGGTCAAGTTCAATTATACGGGTTGCGAGAGACTGGAGAAATTTCCGGTCATGAGTTATGAAGAGGATGGCCCCCTTGTAGGCGCTCAGAAGTTTTTCAAGCCATCCGATTGATTCAATGTCGAGATGGTTCGTGGGCTCATCAAGCAGCAAAAGGTCCGGCTCATTTACAAGGGCCCTGGCAAGGAGAACTCTTCTTTTTTGCCCCCCTGAAAGTTCGGCAACAGATACATCGGCATTTAGCTTAAGCATTGAGAGTACAGTCTCTACTCTCTGCTCTGAATGCCAGCCGCCTTCGGATTCGATTTCGCGCTGTAGTCGTTCAAGTTGAGAGAGCGCTCCTTCATGATGATCGGATGAGAGGCGGTGACTTAGCAAATGGTATTCAGAGATTAAGCCGACTATTTTGCCCAGCCCTTCTGAAACCACATCAAACACCGGACCGCTGAGGTCATGGGGAACTTCCTGGGGAAGTGAGGCAATTCGCAGTCCCCGGGAATATATAACCTCACCCGCGTCAGGAAGAATTTCTCCGCTGATTATCTTGACAAGAGTGGATTTGCCGGCGCCGTTCCTGCCGACCAGGCAGACACGCTCCCCTGCCTCCACACTAAGAGTAACTCCATCAATCAACTCAGGGCCGCCAAATGCTATCTTTATATTCTGCAGACTTACTATTGCCAAATATTACCTCTGATGATAATTAAATACGCCCCTGTCTCATCCCCCTGAGCGTTTCGGTTTATACCCCATGTTTTCAAGCGCAGCCATTACAGCATTCCTCCGGTCGCCCTGGATCTCGAGAAGGTTATCCTTTATTGCCCCGCCTGTTCCAAGCCCGGACTTCAATTGTTTCAGCAGGTTCTTTAATTCTGCATCCGGCATCCGAAGGCCTTCAATAACTGTTACGGATTTTCCGCCTCTGCGTTTACGGTCAAGGCGCACCCTGATCTTCTGCCGCCCGGGACTGATTTTTTCCCCGGACACTTTAACGGCAGCCTTCTCTTTTCCCGGCACAACACTGTCGGTAGAGTAAACCAGTTTTGAATTATCCTGCGGCATCACTTATTTTATCATGCCGATATGAATTATCTCCCGCTCATGGAGAATGAGGGCAGATATTAATATAGCGGGAAGTCCCGGTACATTCCTAATATTGAGCAATTGGTTGATTTCCGTTTTGTTACAATATATTGTATTTTACAAGGGATTCAGGCATTGAAAAACATTATCTCAGCCAGCAGACGTACAGATATTCCGGCTTTTTATTCAGAATGGTTTATACGGAGATTGAAAGCCGGGGAAGTTTATGTTAAAAATCCTTACGGCGGACAAATCTACAGGGTATCGCTGAAACCGGATGACATACACTGCATTGTGTTCTGGTCAAAAAATTTTGCTCCGCTTATTTCGCGCATTGAGGAAGTGGAAAACGTAACCGGAAATCTTTTCTTTCATTTCACAATAACCGGCATTCCTGAAGACATCGAATCAAACACTCCGCATTACACAGAAGCAATTGATGATTTCATATGCCTTTCAAAAAGATATTCACCCGATCACTTGATCTGGCGCTTTGATCCCGTTTGTATTACTGACAAACTGTCGTTTGATTATTATGAAGAGATGTTTTCAGAATGCGCAGAAAAATTGCGGGGGAGTTGTGATAAATGCTATATAAGCTTTGTGCAGAAGTACAGGAAAGCGATATCGAATTTTGAGAAATACTCTGATCACAAGTTTGTAGATATCGATACGGAAACTCAGAGAGAATACGCCATCAGGCTGGGCAGGATCGCAGAAAAAAACGGGATCAAACTATTTGCATGCTGCAATGATTATTTATTGTCCGACCAGGTGCACAAGGGAAGCTGCATTAACAGCAGGGAACTGGCAGGGCTGTTCAGCGGTTATTCCATATCAACCCCTGTTGCTCCGACAAGAAAGGAATGCGCATGCACAAAAAGCATAGATATAGGTTCTTATGACACATGCCCTCACGGCTGCTTATATTGCTACGCGAATTCCGATAAAGAGAAATCGAAAGCCTTATCTGAAAATATGGATATGGGCTGCAATGCACTGGGGTTTAATGTGGATGAGAAACTCCTGATTAATGAGGACTTGCAAGCCTCTTTGCTATAAAAACAGAACTTAACTGCACAACTTTTATTTTTAGTCCTTTTTTCTGACTGATGAATCAGGTGATCAGATTTTTTCTTGAAAATAACGGATTGTATTGCTTATGATATTTCATCATTAAAACGGGACCGCTGTATAAAACCTGGGGAAAGACGGCTCTTTACTTTTGAATTGCCGATTATCGGCTGGATTGTATGATAAATCTGCTGTACAATTCAACTATAGAAATGAAGCGCTTGAGGTGATGTTCCTATATTAGGGTTATAACAGTAACATGCCGGAAATATAATTAAAATGAATTTATTGAATGAAAACAGTACCTATGCGGAAGTAATTGAATCGCCTGAGTTAAAACGCCTGAAGGATATTTCCTTTTTGGGGATTTTGGGCTATTGCCGTACGCGTGGCTTCAATTATTCAACACGATATGAGCATAGCTTGTCGGTAGCCAATAAATGCTATATGTACGCGCAGAAAAAAAATCTTTCCAGGCTTGAAGAAAGATATCTTGTATTAGCCGGCTTGCTTCACGACATCGGTCACTGTAATTTCTCCCATAGCCTGGAGCCTGTTTTTATGAATAGATTTTCGATTTCACATCACGATGTTACAAGACACCTGATTTTGTCTTCCTCAAATTTAGTTAAAATCTGGAATAAATATAATATTAATTCCCGGAGGATAGTTGATACCATTGAAGGTCTCTCGACTCATAGAGATAAGATAGTCACAAAAATGCCTGTTAATTTTGATACACTGGACGGTATTGCCAGGACCGAAAGCCATTTTTCTCATTCCAATACTTCATGGAAGATTTGCAAGCAAGTGTTTCAGGTAATGTGTAATGGAGATCGCTGGGAAAATCATGTGAGCATTTTTGATTCGTTCTGGCAGCAAAAGGAAAGAGTATATAGTTCATATATATATACTCACCGGTTCAGATTTATTGAACTTTTGTTCCGGGAATTGTTTATGAATGAAAAATATCTTGATATCTCTCATTACTTCTTGTCCGACTCAGAAATGCAGAATGAATTTCCATGGGTAACTCAACTCATAAACGACTTGAAAAGCAATTATTCTCATGGTTTTATCATTAATCAATTAAATAAACTTAAAAAATTCGGGGATGTGGTTACGACAAGCTCTAGGAGATTTCAAATTAACCTTAATAAAGAGTTTAGTGTTTTTAAAAATCAGAGATATCTTGTTTCTGAAGAAATTCAGGTCTCCTCTATTTAAGCAATCATACTTTGAAATATTTGAACGCTCTTCATAAAATATCAACGCTGCCTTCTCGTTCAATATCAAGACTTGCGGGTTTTCATTCTTTTTCAACAGGAAAGATAAATTCCATCAGATCAGTTTTGCAAAGAAGATTGAAATCTGTCAAATATAACGGTGATTTCTGCATTGTTTCTGTGGGATCATACGGACGATATGAAGCATCTGAACAATCAGACCTGGATGTTTATGTTATCCATAGCAAGAAAATGATGGACGACACGAAAGGCAAGATTAATGAAATTGTACAGGATACCGCCAGGAAAACAGGGATTAAGTGCAGCGGTGGATTCGAATCCATTTCTCTGGCCGCGATGTACAAAAACATAGGTGGGAAGAAAGATACAAACCTTTCCATAACAAACAGGATATTGTTTTTGCTCGAGTCGGAATGTTTATATAATAATTCTTTCTTCACTAATTCTTACGAGAAAATACTGAGGAAGTACTTAAAGGATATTATTGAATCTGATAATAAACCTCCCCGGTTTCTTTTAAGTGATATTATCCGGTATTACAGAACTATTTGTATTGATTACGAATTTAAAACCACTGAAGACAATAAGGAGTGGGCTATAAGAAATATCAAGCTCCGGTTTTCAAGGAAAGGATTATATTTTGGTGGAATAGCAATTTTGTTAAACAGTTTAAATAAACGTGGCATTGATCGTTACGATTATATTGTAAGCAATTTAAGAAGACCTTTTGCAGATAAAATATCACGAATCCTCCTTGAACAGGGAATGGCGGATGGTTATAAAAACATTCTAATTTTGTATGCCGATTTTCTATATGAAATCAGTAAAAAAGGGGTCAGGACACATCTTGATGACCTGAAAAAAGCAGACAGAAAAAAAGATGAATTATTCCTTGTCATGACGAAGAAGGCCAGGCAATTTAATGACAATTTGCTCGATTTTCTCCATGCCGGGAAATGGGGAGGAAAGGACTATCTGAATTTATTGGTGCTTTAACAGGTTTTCCTTAAATCGAAAGCCTTATCTGAAAATATGGACATAGGCTGCAGATGCACCGGGGTTTAATGTGGATGAGGAACTCCTGATAATTAAAACGGATACTGAATGGATAGCACAGTAAAGGCGGTTTCGCCGTTCGGTCTGTTCACAACTACTTCATCATCTTCTTTTTTACCCAATAATGCCTTTGCCATAGGTGAATCGATGCTGATATAGTCCTTAGCCGGATCAAATTCATCACGACCGACTATACGGTACTTATACTCATTCCCGTCATCATCCTCCAGTTCAACCCAGGCGCCGAAAAATATTTTTGTAGTGTCTTCCGGCGGCCTGTCCACAATCTTCAGTTCGTTCAATCGCCACTGAAGAACCCGCATACGGGAATCGATCTCCCTTAACTGTTTCTTTCCATATATATATTCTGCATTCTCGGACCGGTCACCCATTGCGGCAGCCTCGGCAACCGCCAGGGTAACCTCGGGGCGCTTAATCTTCCATAGATAGGTAAGCTCCTCACTTAGACGCTTATGCCCCTTGGGAGTTATGTAAGGTGAAACCGTTGATTTAGCAGAGTAACCCGGCTTTGAATTATCTTGCGGCATCACTTAGTTTATCATGCCGATATGAATTATCTCCCGCTCCTGCTTTAATTTCTTGAAATCATGGCGCAACTTTCTTAAGATAGTTACAATTAAAGGAGGAAAAAATGACAAACTTAACAAGCCGGATAAGGTTTTATCATTACATGTCAGGCGTGCTCATAAACCGGCAGGGTGATTATTTGTGCAGCAAGTGTAAGGCATATGCAAATACAATATCCGCCATGAAAACAGGTTTAGCTGAAATGAAAAGTGAAAGCGCGGAGGAGATCGCCTCAATTTCTGCTGAATTGTCTGAACTTCTGAATGAGGCGGACCGCTGCATTAATTCAATGAACATACCGGAAAATACCGAAGGCCGGAAAAAGGCAGGCAAGTGTTTGCTGCCCAAAGGCACATGTTTCGTCAAATCATCAAAGGGTTTGTTAAAAAACATTCAGGGAACCGAGTAAGACACGTCGTTAACAAAATTCCAAACCGGATTTTCCATTTATATTTTGCGCCTCGGGTCAGGCGTCTTTGAACATTAGAACAATCAAACATTCGAATAGTTTTTCTTGTGGATAATTTCAAGGGATGAACTTCCTGCAATTTTCACTGTCACGGGAACTCCTCAAAAGCTGGAGTGAGCAACCCCCCACTTTTCTTATACATCTGTACGATAGACATGCTATAACAAAAACTTATATATGCTATAAGTAGGTTGACATAATGATTAAGATATGTTCACAATCTGAATGCATGGCACGCCTCTTCTTTCAGGATTGATTTTAAAAGAGTCTCTTGCAAAGCATGTTTTTTGTTGTCGCCCCGAAGTGTCGGGCGATTTAAAATTATTAAAAATTAACAGGTTATTCAAACAAAAGTTTCTATTCACATTTATTTCAAAGACTTTTGCAAGAGGCTCAATTGAAAATTCAAAAAATTTTCAAGAAATTAAAAAAAGGGGGAATTATCATGAAACAGAAAAAGTCTCTAATATTAAGGGGAGTGGGGTTTTTATTAATAATACTTCTGCCGGCTCTTGCATTCGCAAATGTGGAAGACAGAGTTGGTGTGGACAAAGATGCCCTGATGAAAAAAGTATCAGGACTACAGATGCCGTTTATAGAGAATCAGGGGCAGATTAAGGATAAGTCGGTGAGGTTTTATGCCAATACATTTGCAGGCACAGTGTTTATAACTGATAAAGGTGAAATTGTTTACAGTTTGATAAAGACAGAAAACAGACAAAAAAACTCTAAACTCCAAACGACCCGACTGAGCAGTTCAAAGTCTCCAGACTCCAAACTCCAGACTCAAGACACTATTACAAAGGCAATAGCATTAAGGGAGAGCCTTGAGTGTCCGGAAGAGACAGGCATAACAGGCGTGAATAAATCAGTAACCAGGGTCAATTATTTTATCGGAAGCAAAGACAACTGGAGGACCGATATACCTGCCTGGCAGGAAGTAAGCCTTGGAAAGGTATATAAAGGCGTAGAGCTTAAGCTCAGGGCATATGGGAATAATGTAGAGAAGCTCTTTACAGTTTATCCGGAAGGTTCGGTTGAAGATATAAAGCTGAAGATGGAAGGGGCAAAAGGGCTAAAAGTTAACGAAGATGGAGAGCTTGAGATAGAGACAAAGCTTGGCACAGTGAAGATGACAAAGCCCGTTGCCTATCAGGAGATTAATGGCAAGAGGGTGCAAGTAGCTGCAAACTACAGCCTGACAAAATCAGAGATCAAAAATCAAAAATCATCTACGGTTTTCAGGTTGGAGAATACGACAGAACAAAACCCCTTGTCATAGACCCGCTTTTAGCATCAACGTTCATTGGAGGGAGTTCTCTTGACTATGCCTTTGCCCTTGCCATAGATTCATCTGGGGATGTATTTGTTGCAGGATGGACATCTTCATCTGATTATCCGACAACCGACGGGGCGTATGATGTAACATTTAATGGCAGCGTTGGTGATGTTGATATTATTGTATCAAAGCTTGACAGTAATCTTACGACCCTTGTTGTTTTCCGAAATAAACCGGCCTTAATTTTCTGATTAAACCAACCTTTCCACATTAAACCGACAAGCAATTCGGCTTGTTTGCAGGAGAAGTGATTACAGGGGCCATATCCTTTTGACATAGCTCAATAACAGTATAACGGTCTTTCCGTCTGGACAAATATACAAGGCATTCTCTACCGGTCAATTCTTCCGTAGAGAACTCATTTTGAGGCTCCTCGCCGAGAATAATAGTTATCCATCTGTAGAGGCGGCCCTGCTTTAAGCCTGATGGTTTTACAAAGCCTGAGAACCTGTAGCGCTGTAGTTCACCGTCAGTTATGGTAAAGATGATACGGAGGAAAGGGCCGTGAGGCCCTGCACCTTCCCTTATCTGTGATACCCTGGCATTATACCAGCCTTCTTCTATGTCCTTAAAGTCAATATTCATGAGCTTGCTCCTGTCAAATAATTTCCGTAGATGCAATACGCACATGTTCTGCCGAAACGATATTGCACTTTTCCGAGGCCGCTGCAACAAGCGCGCCCCT
>DRDE01000147.1 GCA_011040095.1 Nitrospirota bacterium | reverse complement strand
TTTGTCAAAAGCGCCTATGACATCGGTTGTGACTTCATACATTCCGTACCATATCCTTTCAAATATTTTTATATTTTCCGCAAAAGCCGGCGCCAGCTCCGGCATTGAATGGGCATTTCTGAACAGCTCTTTTTCATACTCGCGGTTTGATTTGAAACCTGCTATTGTTATAAGCCCGAGTTCCGCCAGGTGCGAGAGGCTTGCAAGGTAGAGCGCCCGCAATGCAAGCCGTAAGTTCCCCTGTTCCATCAGGTCCCGCGCCAGTTTAAGCCAGGTATCAGCCGGAAGTTCATCGGCAGCCACCTTTTCATCCGCAATATCAGGAATATGCAGCGCCGGTTCAGCGGTTTCTTCAATCCCCCGGATCTTGCGGCGTTTCCATGTCCGCCATAAAAAAATCGCCAGCAGACAGGCTATTAATCCCAGGAGCGCATACACCAGGGTTTTTACAGAACTTTTCCATCCTTTGCCGGACGGTTCGCCATAGTCGCCGGGCTTGAAAAGATTCTCAATCAGCCAGTCAAGCGCTTTTTTAATCCATTTCCCGACAGGCTTCAACCATGAACTCAGTGTATTGAAAACCCCTTCAATAAAGACCGCAAACAGTCCCTTCTCCTCATATTTGACAGCCATTTCCCGCGGCATGCGCCACGCATATTCACGTTTGATAATTACTTCACTAATAGAACGGTCGAGTTCTTTTGCTGAAACAGTATTCCCTGCAACATGTTGAACGGAACGCCCAGAGCCGGAGACAGCATTGACAGGCGCGGCTAATTGCAGGGCCAGTGAGAAAAGCAGCAGGATTGAGGCTGTTTTAGCTGCGGGTCTGATATTCCTCAGCTCGACTTTCAGGTCTTCACCTGTATGAAGCGCTTCTCCATAAAAACATCTCAGTGTATAAACCGTCTTGATTAAAGGGTCCACCAGTAGATAAACAATACCGCATGTGACGGCCAGCCAGGTAGTGTTCAACAGCGCAACCGGACCTGCCTTCGTGAATACCGTTTCTACGCCGGATAACATTTTCAACAGGTAAGGAGCCTCGTAAATAAAGATGCCGATATTAAGGAAGACGAACATGCCGAAAACGGATAATATGAATAAGATCATATGGTTCTGTCCGGGGAAAAGCATTGCATGATGTAAAGATTTTTTATAAACGGATTTTATATTGCCGGACCCGCTGTTTCCAAAGACAGAGACATTCTGGTAAAAGGCATAAACCCAGCCAAAGGGAAGCGTAATGATTGCGGCTATGGGCAGGGTAACAAGACCCGTAGGCTGGATGGCTGTCTGAACCATAAACAGACGCATGATTTTCAGGACAGACCACGGCGGCGGTGAATCGCTGCTGATGAATGCCCTGAGCTGAAGACAAAAGAGGGCTTGCCAGCATTTCATCCAGATGAAAAGAAAACTCAGAGAAAAGGCGGCTTCTGCAGAATGCTGATATGCGAATGCGCTCCGGCTCATATCAGCCCAGAAATAGAGGAACCCGAGGATAAACGGTATACTGCCGATATAATAAAATATAAAAATGCGGGCCGGTGAAAGACGCAGGAGGTGAGTTGCCTCCTCTATAATCCCGATAGCCCCGGCCTGAATATGTTGTTTATCTCTGGTCATTAAGCCCGCCATCCTGCCAGAATGTTCCCTCATGAAAAGATGAAGGGATGGAAAGCAGGGCCTGGCCGAGGTAATAGAAAAAGAGCCATGCCGTGAGAAACCCGAATATGCAGCAACCCGTTCTCAAAAAACCGGCAAAGCGAAATCTCTTTATAAATGACGGCCTGAGAATTTTTTTCAGACAGGAGGCGCAGAGAATCCGGTCGTCGTGCTCCGTCACACATTCCCTGCAGAAAAAACGGCTGCACTCCGGGCATATTGCCGCAGATTCACGGTGCAAATGGTTGAAGCATCTCTGTTTTGCCAGGTCCTTCATTAATTCGTAATCCCTGCTTATTTTGAGAGTTTCCCCTGTGCCTTTTCGATCAAAGGCATTAACCGGTTTACGGCCTTTTCCGCATTTCTCAACCGGCTTAATGACGGCAGATACTCCTTACTTACCGCTGTCTGCAGAGTACAGGCGCACGTCGGCCCCCTCAGCCGGTTGATAAGCATTAACAGAAGGAAAAATCCTGTTAACGGCCATAATTCGGTTATCCGGACAGCAAATATTGCGGCAAAGATTCCGAATATGATATTCCAGACTTTAGCGCGATTGGTTTTATGTATAATAATGGCCTGGATGTCTTTATAATAGAATCGTTTGTAGTCTTCTTCGTATTTTTTGTTATATACACAAAGCAGGTGGTCCCTCCCGAGCCAGAGACGCGCCCGTATGCGAAAAACGGCAAAAAAACCGCCTTTTTTAAATCCCCGGCCCGGCAGTCCCGTATACTCCCTGGTATTTTGCGACATGTTTTTACCTTTAAATATAAGTTATAAACATCGCCCAGCCGGCAATCTGTATAATGGCAAAAAACCCGGCAAGAATAAACCGCACTTTTGTTCTCGGTATAATACTTGAGGGCGATCTCCAGTGGCGGATTGAGAAATAAATGCTTGCCGGCGCTGTAATAATTGTAGGCCAGATGAACAATAACGGAATTACGGAAAGTGAAAGGGCAATATTATCGTAAAGCACCCTGTTGTTTTCAAGGTTCCTGATCTTGCGTTTCTTTTTGCCAGCTTCGAGACAGGATGGGCATAAATGTTGATCGTTGAATTCAATGTCGCACAATGAACACAAAAAACGGCCGCAGATATCACACGGGATAACGGCCTTTTTAGCCGGGTGGAAAAAACATCCCGCCTCGTTGTCTGTCAATAATCCTTCACCTGTCTTAACGGTCCCTGTCTGCCTGTACAATGCAGGAAATACATGAACCTTGACAGGAACACCGCAGCCTGGACAGCTTGTGAAACCAGGTCTGTTTATTATCTCAACCGGAAGCCGCGTATCGCATTTAGCGCAATTTATTATGACGGAGGACATAGCCGGGTATTTATTTTTTTATTACCCTGGTATTGCACATACGATCATGTAATGCGCGTTTTTCACTGTCAAAGGCAGCCATAAGATAGCCTATCATCAGGGTCAGACTACTGACGAATTCTGCAAGGTGGCGGCCGGCTGCCCTCCAGTAACTCACGGATTCGCCGTCTGCCCTGAGCACCTTTAAACCACATGCCATTTTCCCGGGCGTTGCCGCAAACTTTCCGAGGAAAAAGGTTGTATAGGCCAGGG
>DRDE01000146.1 GCA_011040095.1 Nitrospirota bacterium | reverse complement strand
TTGCTCTTCCGGCAATTTCAGAGAACTTGTTCAAAACACCGGAGTTCTCATCCGGGACAGCAAATTGCGCAACACCATGGGGGCAAGAGCGAGAAAATATGCAATAAAACATCATTCCCTTGAGAACATTGATGAAATACTTAAGACCATAATGCAATAATGACTTTGAATATTCCGCAACTTACAGCTGTAGCTGCAGCAGTGCCTTGGCTGGCCTGTGTCATGGTGTATCCACGAGTACTCTCGATATTGGTAGTGCTTCTTTCTCTTATCCAGCTCAACTGGTTTGCTCGATATTTCGGGGCGCCTGCCATATTCAGCAGAATTTCTCTGGTCGTTGCCGGTTTGCTTGGCATCCGTCTGATTATAGATTTTTCCTTTAAAAAAGAATACTTTGCAAAAAAGTGGCTTATCCTCGCTCCTGTTTTATGGCTTGCCTGCTTTTTCCTTGTATTAACGGTATGTTCAAACCTTTTTAATGGGGAAAGCCTGCTGTTGGGTCTGTATGATCTAAGATATTACTTCTTTGGACTTGTTATCTGCTTTAGTCTTTACTTTTACTTTGAAGATCTTCTTTCTATCACTTTTTTTAAACAGACAATGATTTGGATCGGGTTACTCCAGGTGCCATTTTCCATTATAGAATGGATCGTGGCCAAAGGGGGACGGGTTCTTACACTTGACGCCGTTACCGGAACTTTTTCCGGCTATGGTGAATTGGTAGCCTGCCAGCTTCTAGTGATTTGTATCGTTCTTTATGAAGAGATGACCACCAAGAAGAAACTTCTTGGTATGAATAATTATTTGCTATGTCTGATTTTTGTTATTCCGATTATACTTTCAAAATCAAGAACGGCAACAGCTTATGTCATTTTGGGTCTTTGCTTTACCTGGTTCTTGGGATCACTACAGAAAAAGAGTTTTGTTTTGGTGTTGAAACAGACGATCCCTATATGTCTCTTGGGAATTGCTGTGTTTGTATTGTTATATCAGTTTTTTTGGAAACCCAACTATGATGTAAACCGGCAATTTAATCTGTCGTATGCCTTCAGATATTACATGCGTGAACCGATGATGGATTATGAAAATTACCTGGAAGGGTCAGATCCCGTTATGGGGCGAGGACGTGCAGTGGTAAAGGCCATACATATCATATCTGAACATCCAATAAATCTGATCATTGGATACGGTTCCGGTGCCACGGCTGAAGCTTCATTCCTGGGGATCAACGGTCTATATTATCAAAAATTTGGGACACTTGCAGGGCTGGGCAGGAATCAATACTCAAAAACAATAGCTGAGTTCGGATTACTCGGGATGGGAGGATTTATTTTCTTTTTTGCTACCCTCTATTGCAGAATTAAGAATTTTTACATGCACAAACCGGAAATCAAAAATATTTTTATTTTATTACTATTCTCTTTGGTTCTACTATCGGTCTACGCGTTTACTTTGACTTCTTTTTTCTTCAGTTTTACTTTGGCCTTTTTCCTGGCCACAGTTCAGGCAGATTTCGACAGGATAAATACAATAACAGAAAGGTAACAGGGATGTGCCAGAATCGGCCTGATCTCGTCATCGTTAATGCAGTGCAGTTCGGTTACCGCACAGACACTTACTATTACTGTAAGTATCTGCGGGACAGGTACAATATTACCTGTATCGGCTGGGACCATGGGTTGACAAAAATCGAGCTGGCTGGCGTACAGGTGGAGTATGTCAGCAGGGCAGGTGGACTTTTCAGGGTTGTGCGCATGCTTGGAAAAATTCTTAAAAAAACAGGCTCATCCGAGTCGATTATTTTTCTTGAGTTTTTCAAAGGGATCAGCATGATCATCCGTATGGTGCGTCGCCGCAATCCCATTGTTCTCGATATCCGCACCGGCTCCATAGAACCGAGCAGGATGAAAAGATACGTTTATGACAGTATGTTGAAGTTGGGGTGCAGATTTTTTTGTAATATTACGGTAATATCAAAGCGCCTTGCTTGCAAGCTCGGCTTGGCGCAACGAGCAACCATCCTTCCTCTTGGCGCTGATGTTATTTCCAGCACGGAAAAAAAATTTGACGGTCTCAATCTGCTGTATGTCGGCACCCTGTACAACCGCAATATAGAAAAAGCTGTCGAAGGATTTGCCATGTTTTTCAACGAAAGAAAAAATAGAATTTCGCTTAAATTCACCATCATCGGCGCAGATTCCGGGCATGAAACAGAGTTGCTCAAACAAAGTGTTCAAGAACAGGGTATGGAAAATATTGTCCGTATTCTGGGCATAGTGCCGCACGATCGATTACAGGAACATTTTGATACCCACAATATCGGCGTGTCGTATATCCCTATGACGGACTATTATGATGTGCAACCTCCCACAAAAACCTTTGAGTATCTCGTGTCCGGTCTTGCGGTTATCGGCACGGCCACCTCGGAAAACAGGCTTGTGATCAATGATTCAAATGGCATTCTCACGGATGATTCTCCTGAAGGATTTTACAACGGTCTTGTTGAATTAGCGGACAGGTT
The DNA here is from genome assembly GCA_011040095.1 of Nitrospirota bacterium. Lineage (GTDB taxonomy): Bacteria > Nitrospirota > Thermodesulfovibrionia > UBA6902 > UBA6902 > BMS3ABIN06. The sequence continues at coordinate 12,627 of DRDE01000146.1, read as the reverse complement.
GCAAACATATGACAGTATCCTGATCCGGCAAAATGCACAACAATTCGGTTGGAAGAAGATAACCGACGGTCTGGATAGTTATTTGAGAACTATTTCGGACCCCGAAAACGAGACAGACAGTGTGCTAATAAGGTAGTCAGCACACGGTATCTGAGGACATTGGCTGAAAATGATTTTCCCACCTTGCCTATAAAGTCAGACCTCCTGCTATGTTGAGTTCAACATAGCAGGAGGTCTGAAGGTATTTCCAGCAAAATGCTTGCACATGATTCGATACAGAAGTATCTGTTATAAGTCTAAAAGTTTTCATCAGCCCCTTGGTGATCCGGACAGATCCAGAGATATGGCTCTCATGATACAGGAAACGCATTTATGAAATCAGGTATTCAGGAATATCTTTCTTATTTCGTACACAGCTTGTTTTTATCAACAAAAGGGTTTGCGGTAAATACCATCAAATACAACAAAAAATTTTACAGAGTTCTTGGCGAGCTTGAAGAGTCTCAGTGGTATTCCCTTGAGCAGCTAAAAGAGTTACAGGATACAAAATTGCGAAAACTGATAGTGCACGCATATGAAAATGTGCCCTATTACAACAAGCTATTTAAAAAACATGGCATCAGGCCACATGATATTCAAGGTACGGAGGATTTAAAAAAAATTCCACTTCTTTCCAAGGAGGCATTACGTGCCAACCCCCAAGACTTTATAGCTGCAAACATTAACAGAAAGTTGCTGGCTCCCGGCTGGACAACAGGTACAACAGGAGCACCCATTAACGCTCTACGGAGCAGAGAATCTATCACATTTGAAAATGCAGTGCTGTGGCGTCAGAAAAGATGGGCCGGCATAGACGTGGGGTGCAGGAAGGTCGCGGTATGGGGGACAATATGGGACCATGTCATTGTCCCTTCTTCAATCAAGAGCCCTCCCTTTTGGAGAAAAAATATTGCCGACCATCAGCTTCTCTTTTCCTACTACCATATGTCAGATGATACTCTGCCGCTTTATTTTAAAAAAATAGAGGAGTTCGGCCCTGATTTTATAGAAGGATTCCCGTCAACTATCCTGACACTTTCAAATTTCTTGAAAAGGCAGAATGAAATTTTTTCTGTAAAGAGCATATTTACCTCATCCGAACCCCTGTATGATGTGCATAGAAATGAGATCGAGGAACGGTTCAAAACCAAAGTCTTTGATCATTACGGACAGGCTGAAAGGGTCGCGGCTGCTTCTGACTGTCCCGAACATAGAGGGCTGCATGTACACCCGGAATATGGGGTTCTTGAAATAATAAAAGAAAACCGTGACGCTTCTCCAGGAGAAAGAGGAGAAATAATAGGCACGGGTCTGAATAATTATGCCATGCCTCTCATAAGGTACAGTACTGGAGACATTGCTCAGTTTGCTACTGAACCCTGTCCATGTGGAAGGAAAATGCCCTTGCTCCAGTCTATTGACGGAAGAAAAGCTGACAGCATTATTACACCCGACGGCCGGGTTATTCCTGGAGGGGGGCTGATGGGAGCGTTTCACGGAATAGAAAACGTGAAAAAATCTCAAATAGTTCAGGAAGACATTAACAACATTATTGTCAGAATTGTCAGAAATCAGAATGAGCGTGGTGTTGAGACCGACCGCCTGATATCAAACCTTAAAAAGTGTATTGGCGAAGATGTCAGGATAGGGATCGACATAACTGACTCACTTGCAGACGGTGACACAATTAAACACCGGTGGGTTGTGTCCAAAGTGAAGATAGATGGATAGGAGGGGCTAGTGACCAGGGGCCTGTCAGGGAATTTTAAAATGAATATTGCAAACTGGGGATTTGATATAAGTAAGGAAGACCACCTTGTAATAGGTGGATGTGATTCTATAAAATTGGCGGAAGAATTCGGCACCCCCCTTCATGTGATAGATAAAACAAAATTACTTGCTGATTACAACAGATTCTTGAATGCTTTTAGAAAATCCGGCTTGAACGTCGAGGTGTTCTATTCTTACAAAACAAACTGCCTGCCCGGCATGCTTCAGATACTCCACAAAGAAAGCGCCGGTGCTGAAGTCATTTCTCATTACGAATTATGGCTTGCAATCAAGCTTGGAGTAAGACCTGAAAAAATTATTTTTAATGGCCCCAACAAGTCCCTTGACAGCCTGAGACTGGCTGTTCAAAATGGGATAAGATTGATTAATATTGATTCCGTGAATGAAATTTCAAAGATTAAGAAAGTTGCAAATGAGCTGAGCAAAAGGGTAAATGTGGGGATACGAATCAAACCTCCGGTTGGCTGGCAAGCTCAATTTGGATTTGACATGGTAAATGATGAGGCATTGTCGGCCTACGAACAATTGAATAAAAACGATTGCTTTGATGTTAAAGGAATGCATGCGCATATCGGCACAGGAATAAAGAAGCCTCAGAGCTATGCAAAAACTGTAGAGACAATGCTTACCTTTGCCAAGGCATTGAAAGACAGGCTGAACATCGATATTAAACATCTGGATATTGGGGGAGGGTTTTGCGTACCCACAGTGAGAAATTTCGGCAAAATAGGGAGCAAACTCTATTCTTTCTTCAATAATGTCCCGCAAATCTTGCTCAATAAAGGAAACCCATCCATTGAGACATTTGCAGAGGAAATTGCAAATTCAGTGCGGAAGAACTGCAAGAGGTTGAATCTGCGTGAGCCGGATGTATTTCTGGAGCCTGGGCGTGCAATCACAAGCAGTGCGCAGGTTCTTCTGGTCACGGTCGGTGTGGTGAAAAATGGAAATAGCGGTAAAAAAATTGCCATAACCGATGGCGGAAAAACTACTATTGCCTATCCGATATCCTTTGAATATCATGAAGCCTTTGTTGCCAACAGGATGAGCAAAGAACGTACAGAAAAAATTCGCATAACCGGTAACCTGTGTACACCGGCAGACATTATTTTTCGTAATAAAAAATTGCCTGAGCTGCAAGAGGGGGATCGGCTGGCTATTATGGATGCGGGGGCTTATTTCATGTCTTTTTCTAACAACTTTGCTTTTCCGAGGCCGCCGGTGGTTATTGTTTCAGGTGGTGAAAGCACTTTAACAAGAGAAAGAGAACCATTTGGACACCTGATTGCTTTAGATAAAAATATTACCCGGGACAAAAATGAAAATTGAGCTGTCGGAAATATCAGATACATGTGAATGGGAATCTGATTTGAACAGATTTGAACCTAGTCCGTTCATTACTCCGCAATGGCTGGAAGCGGTCAGGAATCCAACAAGAATTCCTGTTTATCTGAATGTTAGATTAGCTAATGAGACGGTGGGGAAGATGGCAGGGCTGAAAATAGAAGCATCCTGTTTTAGAAAGAGACATCTATTTTTTTATTCACCTCCATGTGTACATGATTCGAACAGGGAAATAACCGGGCTTATAATTAATGAACTTGTAAAATATGCAGTCACAAACAGGTTCAACCGGCTCATCGTCAGATCATATGATTCCCCATCTGTTTTTGCAAGCAACAATAAGGAATTTGAAATAATTACTGATGATGAATATATTATAGATTTAACCCAAAGTATGGAAGAAATTCAAAAAGGTTTTCACCGTAGATCTAGTCGGCTGCAAGTAAAAAAAGCTCAAAAGAATGGAGCAGTTTTTTATGAAGGCCGCTCACCAGATCTAATTGACAAACTTGTTTTGCTTTTAAATAAGACACGATCAATCAGGCTGTCAAAAGGCTATGAAGATTATTCCTATTTTTATCTTCCGTACATGGAAGAAAGCACATTACATAAAACATTGGAAAATGGACTGGCAAGTATTTTTTATGTAAAAATTGGGGACAGCATAAGCTGTATAATTTTTGCATTAACATATGGGAAAAGAGCGTATGCCGCACTTATCGGTACCAGCAGCAAAGGCTACCAACTGGGTCTCCCTGCGTTTATGAATTATTTTACTATGAAAAGATTGAAGGAACTTGGATTTGAATCATATAATTTAGGTGGTGTTCCTGATGATTCATCCAAGTCCAAGCCGGGACTGATTTTTTTTAAGACTTCCCTTGGTGCAAAGAGATTTTCTTGCATGGGCGGATCGACCAATTATCTGAAATTTCCGTTTAAATGTTTAAATCCACTGCTGGAGATGGGAAGAAGAATGCCCGAATCTCCTGTAAAAAAAATTGTGTGACTGATTTTTTATTTGAAAATAGACATAAGTTGAAAATGATGGTCTCTGGAAATCGTGTTTTACCCTGCTCAACGTCACATTTTCGCAATCTACAAGAAACGCGTAATGCTCCCCATACAGACAGTGGTGGTGATTGGGAGATTCCCCAGCTACAAGGCAAGGTATTAAACGATGGCCTTTCAGGTTGTCTGTGGGAGATTTTCAGAGTCAGAAGGGTTTTGCTTGGAGCTATTTTTTTGAGAGATTTATCCTGGTTATGATTATTTCGCATATAGATCAAATAGATGAAATCAGAGAGCAGTGGGATGAGGTCTATGGAGTTCTCGGTAGTAGATCTCCTCTCCTCTCTCTTGATTATGTCAAACTATGGTATAAATCATTTTCTGGCCCTGATAAAGTTCGGATCTACCAGATAAGGCATGACAACGAAACAATAGGGTTCTTGCCGCTGTATATTGAGAGAAAAAAGGGATTCAGGGTCCTTTCCGGTCTCAGTTATGTACACCTTCCGTATTGTCTGGCACTTGTGAAGGTTGGTTTCGAGGAGAGATTCCAAAGGGAGTCTCTTTATGCCATCAGAGAGGATGAGGGTTCATGGGACATGTTCAGGTATAGGTTTACTTATTCGTGCGATCCACTACCAGGATTGTTTACAGAAGAACTCCTCGTTGAATCAGGGATGAGATGGCACCGGACAACAGAGCCTACTTATATTGTCCACATGAAAGGATCCTTCAGTGATTACCTAGGGACGCTTTCTCTCAAGGTGAGCAGGATTTTAGATATCAGAGAAAACGTATCACAAGGCTCGGATCATACGGATTGAGGTGTTATCGATCAGCAGAGGCAATGGAGAGGTTTCAGACCTTTATAGATATAGAGCACTCCGGGTGGAAGGGGGTAAAGGGGAGTTCGATCAAGGCATTGTTGGCCACAAACAGGTTCTTTCTTGATTTCAATGAGATATTATATCAGACTGGCACCCTGATCCTTTTTATGTTAGAGCTGAACGGGGAGGCAATAGCAGGTGCGTGGGGTTTCTTGGATGGGAAAATTCTTCATATTCTCAAGACTGGGTATAGGGAAGAATTCAGCCACTTCTCACCATCGAGCCTCCTTTTTATCATGACCATTGAGTACTTGTATGAGGCCTTCCCTGAGGTCGAGATATGTCATATGTTCCCTGGAGATTATGGATACAAACACAGATTTTCAAATGCCCAAGCATATACACAAGAAACTATTCTTTTTCCTTCATCCCCGAGGGGCTTTCTTGTTCAAGCCCTATATAGGATATATAGACTTAAATCATCCTTGACCTCTTAATTCCAGATCTGAAGTGGTAGCCCATCGCTGGACCGGGACTGACACTAACTAACATGCTGTTTCAACTAATCAAAAAATATTAAGCATCGATAAATGACAGGTTTGGAATCAAGCAGAATACTTATCACCGTTCCTTGCCTGCAAGACCCAGGCGGAGTTGCCAGCTTTTATAACGGTATTTTGCCTCATTTTCCTCAGGGGCAAGTCATCCCTTTGGAGATTGGTGGGTCTAAAAGATCTGGTGGTTTATTGTACCCATTGATTGACCAAATTCGTTTCCATCATACCGTTAAACGAGTAAATCCGGCGCTGATTCACTTAAATCCTTCTCTTATCTCTAAGAGTTTTTTTCGAGATGGATTATTCGCTTGGCAAGCAAAAAAAATGGGGTACCCGCTTCTTATCTTTTGGCATGGCTGGTGTGGGGGATATGAGTCTGTTGTTGAAAAAAGATATTTAGGTTTCTTCAGAAGAACCTTGGGGCTGGCCGACGGTTTTATTGTTTTGGCCTCTGAATTTGAACGGAGATTAAGAAAGTGGGGAGTCAGAGTACCTATTTACAGGGAAACGACAAACGTGGAAGAAAGTCTTCTTGCAGGTTTCGATGTTCAGGACAAATGGGCAGATTTTAAGCGATTGGGGCAAATTAAAATACTTTTTCTTGCGAGGCTGGAACGGGAAAAAGGGATGTTTGAGACGCTGCAGGCGATCAAGTTTTTGATAGAGAAAAAATACCCTGTGAGTTTAACGATTGCCGGAGATGGGAAAATACTGCAAGAGCTGAAAGAGTACGCCCGTTCCTTGAATTTTGCTCCCCGGCAGGTTCACTTTACCGGAGATATTCGGGGCGAGGACAAAATTCGGATTTTTGCAAATCATCATATTTATTGTTTCCCTACTTTTTTTGCAGAAGGGTTACCGACCTCCGTACTTGAAGCGATGGCCTTTGGCATGCCGGTGGTAACTCGTCCGGTGGGTGGCCTGGCAGATATCTTTGAGGATGGGAAAATGGGCTGTCTTGTGCATGGGAAGAGTCCGGAAGAAATTGCAGCCTGTCTTGAAAAAATTATTGCTGATCCGAATAAAATGGCCGAGGTCGGCAGGTACAATGCCAAATATGCTAAAGAGCATTTTATGGCTTCCGTGGTGGCGAAACGGTTGCTGAAGATATATGAAGAACTGAGAGTTAACATTAAGCGTTAAGATATGAATATTTAATAATACGCTGAACTGCTTCGGTTTGAGTAAGAGTGTTTTTGTGTGAAAAAAATATCCTGGTTCATAAATCGTCTTTCAAAGATGCCTGCACCAGAGGTTCTCTATCGCCTCCAACAAAAGTTCCGGAAAAAGTGTGATGAGCATATTTTTGCACATCAGCCATTAGCAATTCCTTCGGAGGAGCAATTATCGTTATCTTCTCTTTTTTCCTTATCTCATCACATTGAGTTAGAACAATTTCCTTATTGGCATAATTCAGTTGCTCCAGGTTACCTGGAAAAGGCGGATCAATATATAGATAACACGTTTGACATTTTTGGCCTGACGCATAATTTTGGCAAAACAATTGACTGGCACCTGGAACCAAAAACCGGCAAACAGTGGCCCAGAAAGTTTTGGAGCAAGGTAAATATCCGTGATGGTTTCATCTATGGTGATCCAAAGTTTGTGTGGGAGGCAAACAGGTTATATGTGCTTCCTATTCTTGGTTTGGCATATCTGGCTACAAAAAAAAAGAAATATGCGGACAAGTTCTTTATACTGGTGACAGAATGGTTAGAGGAAAACCCCTATCCGTATGGAGTGAACTGGACAAGTGGTATTGAGTTGGGTGTTAGAATTGCGAACCTGGTATGGGGGCTTTCATTTCTTCGGGATTACAAATTGAGCGAAGAACATAAGGTGTTGCTGAATACCTTCGCGTATGTCCACGCCCGCCATCTGTTTCGCTATCCTTCCAAATATTCATCAAATAACAACCATGCTATTGCGGAAGCCTTTGGCCTTTTCTTGATAGGCGTTTATTTTCCCTATTTTGAAAATGCTTCAAAGTGGCGTGATTTTGGCCAAACCGTTCTGGAACGGGAATGCCTGCGGCAAATCTTACCCGATGGTGGGAGTTATGAGTACTCTTCCACTTACCTTTCGTTTGTATTTGATTTTTTTCTGCTGTTTAAGATTGTTTGTGATAACCAGAAAATTGAATATGACAGGGCAATAGACAGGAGACTTGAAAAATCTTGTGAGTATATATACTGCCTAATGGACAATAAGGGAAATATACCAAATATTGGGGATCAGGACAGTGCGGTTCTTGTCAATTTTGGTTTGGATAATTACGATAATTTCAAATCTATTCTCAATACCGGTGCGATGTTGTTTTGTCGTCCTGAATTTCAGCAGGACAATTTTCCGGATATTAAGTCTTTTCTTCTGTTAGAGGGGGAGAGGTATGCACGCGAAGTCGGCAACACAGAGGGGATGCCAACAACACATTTCCTTAAAGAAAGCGGTTTGTCGATTATCCGGGAAACAATAAGGGGAAAGGATATCGTTTTTGTGGGTAATGCTACTCCCCTGGGGATGCCACCATTGTATGCTCATGGTCATCTGGATGCATTAAGCTTTACACTTTCTGTTGAGGGCACGGCTATTTTGGTGGACCCGGGTACCTATTTGTACCACAGTGGCGGGAGATGGAGGAGCTATTTTCGCTCGACTGCCGCACATAATACAGTTCAGATTGATGAAGCAGACCTGACTGATATGCCTGGCGATTTTATGTTTGGCAAACCCTATGAGATAACAGAGCATACTCTTTCTGAGGATAATGGTTGTCTTATTTGGCAGGCTGGGCATAATGCTTATCGAAAATTAGCATGCAAGGTCAACGTTAACAGAAAAGTTGTTTTGGTCAAAAGTGAGGAGCAGATAGTAATTGAAGATACCCTTTCAGGCGCAGGGGAATATGCGGTGAAACAATTTTTCCATTTTCATCCGCATTGCCAATTAGACATTTATCAAAACAAATTAATGATTAACAACAATGGTATTCGCCTTGAAATGAGGTTTGCGGAAGGGATGGATATACAATTGTTTCATGGAAGTGAAGCTCCCCTTGCCGGGTGGTTTTCAAATGCCTTCAATCACCTTGAAAAGACAAATACGGTATCAGCGGAGACTCAGGCAATAGATTCAATAAAAATTATTACGAGTTTGCATTTTATAGAATGGAAATAAGTATATTTGGCATGGGATATGTCGGTGCGGTGTCCGCCGGCTGCTTAGCCGCTAATGGCCATAAAATCATTGGTGTTGACCCGGTACGGTCCAAGGTGGACTTGATCAATCAGGGGCAGGCGCCGATTATTGAGAAAGATATCGGCAACTACATTGCCGAAGGAGCAAAATCAGGTTTTTTACAAGCCACCACCAATGCCCGCGAAGCAGTGGAACAGACGGAAATTTCTTTTGTCTGTGTCGGCACCCCAAGCCTGCTGAATGGCAATCTTGACTTGAGCTCTATCCGTAGGGTCTGTGAAAACATCGGCAACGCCATTAAAAAAAAGAGTGGACGACATGTAGTGGTTGTCCGCAGCACGGTCCTGCCGGGCACGATGAGAGATGTGATAATCCCAACCCTTGAAAAGGCTTCCGGAAAAAAGGCGGGCGAAAATTTTGGTGTCTGCAACAACCCGGAATTTTTACGGGAAGGGACGGCAGTGTACGATTTTTACAACCCGCCCAAGACGGTCATTGGTGAGATAGACAGCTTCAGCGGAGATCTGTTGGCATCGCTTTACGAAAAGCTTGATGCCCCGCTTATTCGTACTGATCTTGAAACAGCCGAGATGGTAAAATATGTTGACAACTGCTGGCATGCTCTCAAAGTTGGATTTGCCAACGAAATAGGTAATATCTGCAAAGCCATTGGCGCTGATGGCCACCGAGTGATGGACATTTTTTGCAAGGACACTAAGCTTAACCTCTCTCCTTATTATATGAAGCCGGGTTTTGCTTTTGGAGGCTCCTGCCTGCCAAAAGATTTGCGCGCGCTGACCTACAAGGCCAGAAGTCTGGACCTGGACCTACCCATTCTGAACAACATCCTGGTGAGTAATGCCAGGCAGATAGAAAAAGGTCTGCAGATGATTTTGGAAAAGGGCAGCAAAAAGGTAGGGGTGCTGGGGGTCAGTTTTAAAGCAGGGACCGATGACCTGCGCGAAAGCCCGATTGTTGAAGTAATTGAGAGGCTGCTCGGCAAAGGATACGACATCAAGATCTATGACCAGAATGTCAATCTGGCAAAGCTTGTCGGGGCGAACCGGGATTATATTCTCAACTACATTCCCCATATCTCCAGAATAATGGTTCGGAGTATTGATGAGATTCTGCAACACGCGGATACCATTGTAGTCGGCAACAAATCTGATGAATTTAGCAATATCCTTGATAAGGTAACATTCGGCCAAGTTGTCGTTGACCTGGTACGTATCTGCGACCAGCCAAGTACAGAAAACGAATACGATGGCATCTGCTGGTAGAAAACGCAGAGTCCTCATCATCATTGAAAATCTGCCGGCTCCTTTTGATCGACGAGTTTGGCAGGAAGCTACCACCCTCAGGGACTCTGGTTATTCTGTCAGCATTGCCTGTCCGTCCGCCAAGGGATATGAAAAGAAGTATGAAGTTATTGATGATATCCCTATCTACCGGTACAAATTACCAACCGAGGGCAGCGGCGCATTTGGTTATTTGGTAGAGTATTCCTCAGCATTATTCTGGCAGTTCGTCATTTGTTGGAGGGTGTTGTTCGGACCAGGATTTGATGTAATTCATGCCTGCAATCCCCCTGATAATATTTTTTTGATTGGCGGTTTTTTTAAACTATTCTTCGGGAAAAAATTCCTTTTTGATCACCACGATATTAACCCCGAACTTTATGAAGCGAAATTTGGCAGGAGGGATATTTTCTACAAAGTTATGCTGTGTTGGGAGCGTTGGACCTTCAAGACAGCGGATGTATCCATTGCTACCAATGAATCTTACAAAAAAATTGCTATTGAGCGCGGCGGCATGGATCCGACCAGAGTGTTTGTCGTTCGCAGCGGCCCCAAGCTTGACCGCCTGAAAATTATTCCTCCGGTTCCCGCTCTGAAAAAAGGATGTAAATTTCTAGTTGGATATGTTGGTGTTATGGGGGCTCAGGAAGGGATTGATTATCTGCTCCGTGCAGCACAGTATATTATTCAGGTAATAAATCGGAACGATGTTCATTTTGGTCTTGTTGGCGGAGGAACTGATCTCGAAAAAATGAAACAGTATGCTATTGAGCTTGGCATTGAGGAGCATGTTACTTTCACTGGTAGAGTTTCGGACAAAGAATTGCTCGAAATGCTTAACACCGCGGATATATGTGTAAACCCGGACGTGGCCAATGAGATGAACGACAAGTCCACTATGAACAAAATCATGGAATACATGGCCTTGGGTAAACCCATAGTTCAATTTGACTTGACCGAAGGGCGTTTTTCAGCCCAAAATGCATCTCTTTACGCAGAAAAAAATAATGAAATTGATATGGCCCAAAAAATTGTTCAACTTCTTGATGATGAAAAAGCAAGGAAGCAAATGGGGGAAATTGGTCGGAGCCGAATTATAAATGAACTTGAATGGAAGTATGAAGCTCCAAAACTCCTCAAGGCATACGAAGCTTTATCTTTAAGCTCAACTTTCTGAGTTGTTAATTTGATGTTATCAACTTAAGGAGTTGCATGGAAAAATAGGCAAATAATTCATGCTGCCGGAATGAGGATCGGCAACTATACTATATAGCTTATAATTTTAAGGCGTTATGCTCTCCCGAGAAGTTGAATAATGATCAAATATCCAGTAGCCACAATGAAAATATAGGAAAGGAAAAGCAATTTTTTCTATCAACACTCTTTCAACAACAGCAAAAATAATTCTTTTTTTACTGATCTGTACAGGTACGGCTTCCAGCGTTGTTTTTGTCGGCAGGTATCAAAATATCAGCGGACAGCTGCTCCTGAATGCTGATTTTACAAAGAAGTTGAACTCCTGGCAGACCAGTCGGTCACCATCCGGTGAAATTGTTGTCCGCAATAACCAACTCATTCTCAGCTCACATGATGCAGAAAAAAGCATTGAAGTGTCCCAGAAAGTCCAAGCGGATGTAAAAGGAAAAAAATTCAGACTTCGTGCAACCCTGGCATCAAAGAATGTCATTCCAGGGGAAAAAACGTGGGATAAAGCACGGCTTCTCCTGGTGCAGTATTTTGATGGAAAACCTCAATGGAAGTTTCCCCATGCCCTTGCGGCTTTGGCCGGAACGCATGGCCGGCAAGTTTACAACGAAGTTTTCAGCATATCTCCCGAATGTTCCGAACTTCGTGTAGTTGCGGAGATGAGCCGTTGCCGCGGAGAATTCTTCATTAAGAACCTGGGTCTTTATGAAGTTGAAGAAACAACCATCTATACCTGGGTAAAATGGCTGGTCAGGGCTGCATGGATATTGTTTATTTTTGTTCTTCTGGTCCCGGGACTCAAAGGGAGCGGTTCAACGTTACTTAAAACTTTTATTGTGCTGACTGTGCTTGGAGTTGTTATTGGCACAACTCTGCCCGGCCAGGTGAAAAAGGAATTGAAGGAGGATATCACTCAAAAGATCGAGACATATACCGCGCCCGTCATGACCAAGGCAAAGGAATATGCAGGGGATACAACTAAATATGTAAGTGTCAAATTAGATATTACCAAAATAGCCCATTTCTGTTTGTTCGCGCTGCTTGCCTTTCTTCTCCTGCTCAAAGATTCTTCCCGCTCGACACGACTGATCCTCCTGGATCTTTTTATGCTCGCCTGTGCCACGGAATGTATGCAGTTTTATATTGATGGCCGTTCACCGCTTGTTACGGATGTTGTGATTGATATGGCAGGCAGTGTAGTTGGGATGGTTGCAGGCAAGTACCTGTTCAACGGGAGATTGACTGCTCATTGAAATTGGAGCCTAATCATTTTGGTACGTTCCGGATTCCGGCCTGCGCGGGAATGACGGAGTAGGGGGTTTTTTACGAGTCCATTAATACTTTTATCCCCTT
>DRDE01000145.1 GCA_011040095.1 Nitrospirota bacterium | reverse complement strand
TGACCTTCCTCGGTCTACAGGGCATGATCGATCCGCCCCGGGAAGAGTCAATTGCTGCTGTCAAGAATTGCCACAGAGCGGGAATTCGCGTAAAGATGATCACAGGCGACCACGCTTTGACGGCATCCGCGATTGCGCAACAGATTGGCATGAGCGCCACATCCGATGTTGTCACCGGTAAAGACATGATGGGAATGTCCGACAGAGAACTGATTGATACGGCTGACCGGACAGCGGTCTTTGCCAGGGTGACCCCTGAGCAAAAGCTCCGCCTGGTTGAGGCCCTTCAGGCCAATGGCAACGTTGTGGCCATGACCGGTGATGGGGTGAACGACGCACCGGCGCTGAAAAGAGCGGACATCGGCGTTTCAATGGGCATTACCGGAACCGATGTGGCCAAGGAATCCGCCGATATGGTGTTAACGGATGATAACTTTGCCTCCATTGAGGCTGCTGTAGAAGAAGGCCGGGGTGTTTTCGATAATCTTACCAAGTTCATTGTCTGGACGCTGCCTACAAACCTGGGTGAAGGACTGGTTATTCTGGTAGCAATATTTGCGGGTGTCACTCTGCCCATTCTCCCGGTGCAGATACTCTGGATCAATATGACAACCGCTGTCCTGCTGGGGCTCATGCTTGCCTTTGAACCAAAAGAACCCGGTATTATGATTCGTCGGCCTCGTGACCCGAAAACACCCATACTCACACGGGAACTGATCGAGCGAATCTTCCTTGTTGGGATACTATTGCTTGCAGGAGCATTCGGTCTCTTTGAGTGGGAGCTGATGAATGGCGCCAGCATTAAAGAAGCGCGTACGGTTGCCGTGAATGTATTTGTCATGGTTGAACTTTTCTATCTCTTTAACTGTCGCTCATTGACAAGATCAATGTTCAGTATAGGTTTTTTTTCAAACCCCTGGGTGTTTGGAGGTGTTACGATTATGCTGATATTGCAGATGCTGTACACATATCTGCCGGCAATGAACTGGATGTTCCAAAGCGCACCCATAAGTATAGAGGCCTGGGGACGGATACTGGCGGTAGGAGTGATTGCGTATTTCGTAGTGGGCTTTGAGAAATGGCTCCGCCGGAGATTTATGAACGCTTGAAAATATTTTCAGATAGATGGCAGAGCGAGAAACAATTGACTTGTCTTCAGTCTTTTTTTCACTATGTGCCTTTTGTGCCCACCTGAATAGTTACGTTTTTTTTTACAATAAAAACAAGGTTTGGATTAAAGGTTTTGAGTGATATATTATGATTAGGAAATTTTGTTAATATATAGAAGTCGTTACAGGAACTTTTTCTTCCGGGCAGTTTTTGTGTAAAGAACTTTCAGAAAGAAAACCGGTATAAATTTTTTAAGAATTAATTATGCACAATCCCAGACTCTATAAATCACGAGTTATACAATTCACAACAATGTACGCACGCCTTGCACGAGCGTTTATACGGGAAGATATGCCGAACTACCTGATAGCCTTTGTCACCGGACAATGCAACATGCGGTGCAGTTTTTGCTGCGAGGCTGCACAAAAGATGCGGCAAAAGGAGGAACTGTCTCCCGGTCAATGGGCGTATGCCTTTAAAGGCGCCCGGGCATTAATGCACTTGACTATTACCGGCGGTGAGCCTTTTATGCGGGATGACCTTGATGAATTGGTTATAGCAATAGCGGAAACATCCGGCGTTCCTGATATCAGCATTAATACAAATGGTTATTATACTGAAAAAATCCTGGGAGTTGTCAGGAAAATTCTGACTGCATTATCAAATATTAATCTTACAATAGCTATATCACTTGACGGGCCTCCTGAAATTCATGACAGACTGAGGAATAAAAAAGGGGCTTCGGATGCGGCGCGCAACACAATTGCCGGATTAAGCCTGCTCAAGGGTGATTACCCTAATTTAAGGATAAGGATACAGTCTCTTGTGCTGCGGGAAAACGCCGATATATTAGAGAATTTTTTAGATGAAACAGCCGGTTGGCCCGTGGAGTTCCATGAAATAATTTTCCCGAGAGATGTTAATAACGGAAGCAAGCCGATCCGGTCCCTTATCGACAGCTACAGAAAATTAGCTGAAAAACAATTATCAAAGGACAGGAAAACGAACACTACTTATCTGAAAGGGAATATTTTCCGTGTTCTTTATAAAAACGTATTAAGGAAGCTCAACGGGGATCCTTTCAATAACCCCTGTCTTGCAGGAGGAAGGCTTATCGAAGTTTTTCCTGACGGTACGGTAGTGGGCTGCGAAATGTCCAGGGTAAAGGATAAGGCGGTAATCGGACATATCGGGGATTCCAAGGAAAGACTGGTCGATATTTGCAAGAGCGAAAAAGCAGACCGGTTTCGCAGAGAGGTTGCATACCGGTGTTCCTGTACATTTGAATGCGCCCAGGCATGCAATATAGTCTTTAATGTAAAAAACTGGCCGGAACTTTTAAAAACAAAATACGACAAATAAGATTGTTATCCGACAAAAAAATAGCTGTAATAATCCCTGCGCTCAATGAAGAAAAAACCCTTTCCGCTGTCCTGGATGATATTCCGGGTGACCTGGTGGATGAGGTTGTGGTGGTAGACAACGGCAGCAGTGACAAAACACCGGAAATTGCGAAAGAGCGGGGGGCGACTCTCCTGTTTGAGTCCCGGAGGGGTTATGGATACCCCTGTCTGAGAGGAATTGAATACCTTAAGAAAAGGAATCCCGATATAGTGGTTTTTTTAGACGGGAATTACAGCGACTATCCTGATGAGATAAGCAGGCTTGTTGAGCCTGTGGTAAGAGATGATTATGATCTTGTATGCGGATCGAGGATTATGGGTAAGATTGAGGAAGGGGCCTTAAGAATTCCGGTGCTTTTCGGAAATTTTCTGGCAACCGCGCTGATAAGACTTTTTTATGGATTTAAGTATACGGACGTCGGGCCTTTCAGGGCTATAAAATTTGATAAATTGCTGAAACTGGACATGAATGATAACCTGGGATGGACAATCGAAATGCAGGTTAAGGCAGTTAAAAGCAGGTTTAAAATAACGGAAGTCCCTGTAAGTTACCGTGCCGGAACAGGCAGGTCAAAATTTACGGGAAATATAAAAGGTATTGCAGTAGTGGGTTACAGGATATTGCGGGCGATTTTTAAAAACCTGTTTTTTTCTCCGGGGCATGCCGGGAATTTATGAAATTAATTTAATCTGTTATAAATTAAGATAATAATGCTTGACATCCTTCCTGCCTTGTGTAAATATATGTCGGTTTTACATTCAAATTATAGTCTCGCAGCATGGTAACATTAATAAAAAAGCATTAAAATCTCTCATGAAAAGACTATCTCCATGAAGAGCATTTTTGTGAAAATAATGTAAAATGCCGGCACTGACAAAAAAAGAGATATTAGAACAATTAAAGAAAATCGGGCTCAGCACTGCTTCTGAACTCAATGTCTACTCCAGGGAATACGAGGAGTATTTTATCATGCTGAACCCTTACACGCATTCTCCCCGTGAATATCACGAAAGAGCGGAAGACAACTGAGACATTCACGGAAGATCAGCAGGTCGACTTGATAAAGGTTGTAATTCCCCCCCTTTAATCATAGACTTATCCTCTACCTCCCCCTTCTAAAGTTTTTCATTAAGACAGCCGATAAATACCTCAATAGCTTGTTAATAAAGTTATTACAAATATACAGAAGGGGGTACTAATGAAGAAAGTATTACTATTATTATTCGGTGTAGTTTTCTTAACAGGGACGTTAAATGCGTCACAATATGAGATCGTTCAAAATGCAGATGATCTTAAGATCAAAGTTGTTATGGATAATAACCCGCCGGTCACAGGAGAAAACAGTCTTGATATTCAACTGTCGGATGCAGAGGGCATCCCGGTGACAAAGGCAAAAATCAAGATCGATTATTCAATGCCTCCCACAGGTAATATGCCCCCCATGATATACAAGGCCAAGGCGAAATTTGACGGAGAAGGGTATAAAGCAAAGGTTAACCTGTCAATGTCCGGCGACTGGAATATTGCTATGAAAATAAAGAGGCCCGGTAAATCTTTGGCCAAGATGGAGTTTAAAGTAAAAGTCCCGTAATGTACTGTAAATATTGCTTTAAAACCGGGCAACCTATGCATCCTCCGGGCAAAAATTATTATACAGCATAAGTTAATGTAGGGGAGAAAGTAAATGAGCTTAAAAAAGACTGTGAGCATTGGAGTAGCGGCAATAGTATCCTTAAGTGTCGTTATTGTACTGAGTATTATCCTGATGTCAGGTAAAGTGAAGAGCCTCGAAGAGAGAGAAGCACATTTATTAGAGATGAAAGGCCATCTTATGAGGAGCTATCTGGAGCTTATCCCCTGGATGAACAAAATGAGTGATTATGTGATTGAGGACTGGCCGTTTGAAGGGGAATTGGATCAGGAAAAATCTTCCATGGCAAAATACCTTGACAGCCGTAAGCCGATGAGTGCTGAAGAGAAGGAAATGGTCGAGGCTCTCAAGCGTAAAAATCAGGATATCTTCCTGAGCGCCAATCAGCTCGTCAAAATGGAGGATCCGGAATCAAGGCAGGAATTTTATGTGGACAATTTCAGGGCTATTGCAGATTCCATCGAACCGCTGATCGGCGGGCTGGCAAATATGTTTCAGAAAGATGTAGACAGCGTTCAAAAAGACCGCAGCGCTTTTCTTAAAAGGACGGGTGTTTTTATAATTGTCTCAACTTTAGTTACGGTCGTTATATTGATCCTTGCGGGAGTTGCGCTGTTTAAATTAATAATACGCCCTATTGAAAACATCTCCGGCAGGATAGTCGCTGTAGGCAAAGGAGATTTGGGGGTACGCGTCGATTACAGGGGAAATAATGAAATAGGGGATATTGCCCGTAACTTCAATAATATGGTTCAGTCCTTCAGCGACATAATAAACCGCATACTTGCATCATCCGGCACAGTTGTGTCTGCTGTAGATATCCTCCAGGAGAGGGCGGAACAGACTGCAAAAGGGACCCAGGAGCAGCACGAGCAGACAACTCAGGCAGCTACTGCCACAGAGGAGCTGAGCCAGACAATCACAGAGATAGCGCGGAACGCATCAGTGGCCGCGGAAACGTCTTCCGGGGCAATTAATACAGCGGCGAAAGGCAAAGAGGCGGCTGACGGAACCGTGGAGACAATAAACCGTGTTTACACCTCCACCGTAGAACTTGCTGCGGAGATAGAAAAGCTGAACAAAAGCGTACTGGAGATAGGGGAGATAATAACGGTAATAAACGGCATAGCTGACCAGACAAACCTTCTTGCCCTTAATGCGGCTATAGAGGCGGCAAGGGCAGGAGAGCAGGGCAGGGGGTTTGCGGTTGTTGCAGATGAAGTGAAAAAACTTGCAGAGAGCACGATAAAGGCAACAGCGGAGATATCGGAGAAAATCGGTGTAGTTCAGAAAGAATCCGAGCAGACGACCAGGTCAATGGGAGAGGCATCCGGTGAGGTAACAAAGGCAACGGAATATATCAGGGACCTCGGAAATTCCCTGCAGTCCATTGTAGAATCCGTTGCAAAGGTCCGCGATGAGATAACCCGGATTGCCACAGCGGTTGATGAGCAGTCCTCGGCAGCGAGCGAGGTGACAAACAACATAGAACGGACAGCCCTCATTTCAAATGATATGCAGAAGATGTCGGCGGATGTTTTCAATGAAATTCAAAATCTTGCAATTGTGGCATCGGAACTGAAAGACTCCACGAAAGGGTTTAAGGTAAGCGAAACCACCGCAGATCATGCGGCTGGAACATTGAAGAATCATGAGCGCGTGAATAATATTCCTGCATAGGACAGGATGCAGTTGTCAGGGTGCACCGTTTACGGTTGCCGGTTAACAGTTAACGGTTTAAAAGAGTTCAGGAAGTCAATTTTAAAATGCTTCAGGCGTTACATAACGCATTTAAAAACCGTGAACCATAAACTGTTACTCAGGTTTTTCCTGAAAATTCTGTTCTGACCTGAATTAAACAAACCGGTTTCAGGATATATGCAGACTATTTTATTCCCGGGATAATTCGGCCGGCCAGCCGGGCGTTACCCGGTTTGCTTTATGACCTTGTTTGCTATGTCGTAGATGCAGCTGCCGGATATGCCGCTGCTGCAATTGGTCAGAAAAGCCGACATTTCGTTGATGTGCTTATCAAGCATCGGGTCAAAATTTATATGTCCCAGGTACTCAGGGGCCAGGCTGAGGTAATTATTGGCAACGCTCTGAAGAACGCGGCCGATCTTGGTTTCAGAGCCGCTTTTTATATTATTGACAATAAGGTTTATCCTGAATTCATCAAGGCATTCGGACAGTTTATTATACTGTTCTTCTCCAATGGACCTGACAGCGCTCTTCAACTCGTCTATGGATTCAATCCTCTCAATTTCACCCGAATCCATTCCTCTTTTGACAAGGTCAAGACACTGCGGGTCATTGTTGAAAATCCTGCTTATTTTGCGGTACAGGCTGCTCTTGATAAATCCGTAGGCGTTCTGCAGGGAAGTAATAATGGGAGAAAGGACAATAATCTTGTTCGGGGCATAAAGGAAGAAGTCTATTGTTGTAAAAGACGTTCCTGCGCCCAGATCAAGCAGGATCAGGTCAGCTTTGATTTTCTTCAGTTGATTAAATATTCGCATTTTTTGACTATACTTCGGGTTAGCCAGGCCAAGGATGTCATCAGCGCCGCATATAAGTGTTAAGTTCTTAATCTGTGTGTCCATAATAATATGATCTATATCTTCAACCTGACGGTGAATAAAATCCGCAAGTGTATGTGCAGGATACCTGATTCCCAGAAATGTATGCAAATTGCTTCCTCCGAGGTCCGCATCTACCAGGAGTACCTTTTTGCCGAGCTTTGCCAGCATCGAACCCAGCATCACAGTGGTAACACTTTTACCGACACCTCCTTTACCACCGCCTATTGCCCAAAGCCTTTTT
>DRDE01000144.1 GCA_011040095.1 Nitrospirota bacterium | reverse complement strand
TCTCTCTGCCTTTCAATCCTGCTCTTCACCTATCAAATCAATCGCATCCTCAAAGTTATTCATTGCATTATCAAGGAGCATTATAGAGTACTTCTTATTGTGAACTCCTCCGCCGTACTCAACAATGCGCATACTCTTCCGCCCCTCTTTCAACATTGCTTTTGCCTTTTTCAGTTTCGCTTCGGATATTTTTCCCTTTGCATTTTCAATTGCATCCACAGCCTCTTTCTCAATCTCTTCAGCATTCTTCAGCTCATCGGCGGTCTTATCCTTCCACTCCTTTGCCATCTCCTCATGTTTTGGAGTATGGCAGGCAGCGCATGCCTTTCCCGAGCCGCTCTCAACCTCTTCACCTTTTACGACTTTTTTCTCCACATGACAGGCAAGACAGTTTGTCTTTACATCAAACATCAGGGCCGGCATTTCCGCAACCCCTTTGCGTTGTTTGCCTGCCAGGAGCATTTCCTGGTACTTATGGTGCCCGGGATGACATGCCCGGCAGTCGTTCTTTACGACCGATATAAAGTCTCCCTGTTTATGCTCAACAGGCTCATGGCAGTTAAAACAGCTTGCGTTCTGTCCTGCAACGTGCTTCTCATGCATCAGTTTTTTATTCGACGCTTCTTTTATAACAGTCTTCTCTTTGTCATGGCAGTTAAAACACTCTTCCAGCCTTACAATGCCCTTGCCTTTTATCATCTGGAGGTGGCAGCTCTGACAGGGGACCTTTGCCTCTTCAATGGTTTTGTGTGTTATGGTTTTTTCGCCGGGCTTTGCTTCTCCTTCTTTTTTCTGCTTCTGCAGCGGCTTTGTGGGGATTTCATGACAGAGGGAGCATTTTGACCGCCCCTCATTGAATTTTGCATTTTTGAAGTGGCACAAAAAGCACTTTTCTTTTGATACCTCAAAATGTGTCTGCCCTGTCTCGCGCTGATGGCATGTGGTGCAGTGCATCTCCTGGCCTTCCACCCATTTTGTTTTGTCAAAATGGGTCTTATGGACAAAGGGGATAATCCTTTTTGTCTTATCTTTCCTTGTCTGTTCAATAAATTTGATTCTTTTAGTCCAGAACTCCCCTTCTTTGCCTATGCCGGTTGTCGGATGGCATCTCTGTGTCGTGCAGCTCCGGTCGTCGATTCTCGGCCTTGTCCGGACAACCGATTCATCCATATTGAGGATAGTAGTGAGTTTTGAGAGCACCTCAAGTTCGGTCTTCATATACTCCATCTCCGATTTACCTTTAACTGCGCCCTCATCATCATTAGGAATGCTCCTGTGTCCGGCTATACTCTCAAGCTGTCTTTCAGGCGGGTAATGGCACTTTACACATTGAATATTCCTGTGTTTATCCCGCTTCCACGACAGATATGCCTTTTTTATCACCCTCGGATAGGTCAGGACATGACAGTACCCGCAAAAGAACTGGGATTTGAGCCTCTGGTTGATCAGATCATCTATGGGGGATTTTTCCGCGGAATATGACGGAAGTGATATAAACATTAACAGGACTACAGCAGCAAATACTATGCCCTTCTTCATTGTATGATTATCCTCCTTTGAAAAGACCTTTTAAACAATTATCAATGAACAATTAAGCTCAATTGTATTAATAGAAATATCTATCATTTAAATAATTTTAAACAGTCAAAAAAGGTTCACGATGTTATGAGCTAAACCCGTTAATTAATAAAACCTACCTCCCGTGGACCGTATATGGTCTCGGCATGTCCGCCATCTTCACTGCATTAAGGAATTCAACAAGATTCTCCGGCGGAGTGTCTTTATGATGATGGCAGTTATTACATGAATTGGGCTGCTTATCAAGACCTCCTGCCTTAACTGTCTCAGCAGGGGAAATAAATGCAAATGTATGACTGTGTTTATCTCCTTTTACCCTGGGCATGTGGCAGGCTATACAACTGCCGAAGGTATGGATTCTGTGCACACCCCTTCTTTTTAATGTCTTATGGCAATCCATGCAGAGGTTATCTGCAATAAGTTTCGTCTGCGATGTCTGCCCGGTAGCCGCGCCCATTACTTCGCTCGCGCTTACCTTGTGCACGTTGTGGCAGTCTGTGCACATAATCCCGGCCTTCGCGTGCCTGCTCTCTTTCCATTCATTGTACTGAAGGGGGCCTGTCTGCTTCTCCCCCGGCTTATCAACATAAAAAAGATAGAGCGGTTTCCCGGGCGCAAACCCGTAGGCATAGCCATATCTGTCGGGGAAGCCGATTTTATACGGGGAAACCCCGGCAGTGCTCGCGCCCCGGCTGTGGCACTGTCCGCAGACCATGGCCCGCAGTCTCCAGGGCAACTTCGCGGGATTGACTATGGTCTCTTTTTCGTAGTCGAAATATTCGCTTGCCGCCCTGACATGGTTGCTGCCCGGGCCGTGGCACGCCTCACACCCTGTGCCTGCATCAGCCCACTCTGAATTAAAAAAATCATTCTCCTTGTCATAGTTCACTTTTATACCGGTAACGTGGCATCCCCCGCACTTCAGTTGCCATATATTTTCAGGATCGCTCCAGTAGTTGCCATTGCCGGGATAGTTCTCTTTCAAACCGTTGAGGTCAACCCATGCCCTGTTCTCAATATCCCAGCCGACAGGAAGCACATGCATTTCTCCGTTGGGAAATATTGTGATGTAGTTCTGTTTCTCTCCAATGCCGATGACGTTTGTAATTTCATAATCGTTGAACTCTTTGTCAGGGCCGATGGTCTTTACAAAAAACTTGCCGTCTTTTCTATACATCCTGTTAGTGACCTCTCTGCCTGCCAACCCCGGCGCCTTATCCGTAACTTTTACGGTCAGCCTGTTGTTTCTTTCGAAATCACCTATGACCGTGTAATCATTAGCTGCCTGCAAAGACCTTGAGTGCAATGTGCTTTTCCATGCATCGTATTCCCTCCAGTGGCAGTCCTTGCACCTCTTTGAGCCCAAGTACCCGGGTTCGCCGAAGTCCGGGGGACTGGCTGCTTCAGCAACTTCTGTCTCTCCATTGCTGCCAGGCGCATGCCCGGTAACTTTTATCGCTAAAAATATAAACAAGACCGCCAGTACCACCCATATTCCCCAATAACTGACAAAAAAGTTTTCCTTTTTAACCGGCGTTTTCCTGTATCCGACTCTTTTAGGTTTATCCGGTGACTGGTTCAATTTCTTACCTCCATGTATCTTTTTTTATTTTTCTTCCACAAAGTCTTTCCCAAACCTCTTGACGCATATACCGGTTCCGGAGCTGTTTCTTCCATTGGAAGCACCTTTGACAGCACCGCATAAAGAAGAATTACCAGCGCTATTAATCCCAGCGCCACTGATATCTCGGAAAGTGTCGGGTGGTAGTACAACTCACCCATACCCGGAAATAACGGGGCTAACTGTCCGACTGATACAAGGTCGATACGATATGCTATTATCGCCACCTGTATTATAGATGTAGCTAATAACAGCCCATTGGCTGTTCTTCCCTTTTTAAATGTCAGTATTAGTAAGGATAGTATCAATCCGCCTTCATTTATCAGAAATATAGGGAGATATCTGCCTGTCAGTATGTGCCATCCCTCCATTGCCTCTTTTTTAGCGCTATACCTGAGGATAAAATAGTCGAAAAAATCAAGGAAGAGGGTTAACAGTACAAAGAAGGCGAGTATCTTTCCCATATGGTTTAAGGTCTCATTGCTCAACAGATCCCTCTTTTCAACTTTTGAGGTTATGACTGCCACCAGTATCACCATGGCAAATCCGCTTGCAATGGCCGATATAACAAAATGCACAGGCAGCATGGGAGTGTTCCACATTTCCCTGGCTTTGACTACTCCGAAGATTGATCCGGTAAAGGCATGCACTATCCATAGGGCATAAGGCACTGCAATGATTCCCAGCCATTTTGCCATCTTTTTATCCCGCTCACTCGCTTTCCCTGTTGCTACCTTTATTGAGAAATAGAGCTCCCCACTCAAAATTGCCATAAATCCGTAATAGCTTGATGAGGAAATAAGGAAGAGTGATGTCAGATTGTGGAGGATGATAGGAACCTTCAAACCCCTGAAAGGGACACCGAGGTCCACCAATACGAATTGTGTGGCGCCGAAGATACAGAGCAGTCCCAGAAGGATTGCGCGGATCCCCACCGGCTCATAGTCATGACGCCCGAAGGCATGTATCAACAATCCGACAATGGTTGCGCCCGCGCTTACGCCTATAAAGTATGCCAGACCGGATATATATATTCCCCAGGGCACTACGTCGCTTGAGCCTGTAAGTCCGGGGCCGTGTGATAAAAAACGTAGCCAGTTGAAACCGCCCCAGCCTATAAATGCCAGCAATATCGCAATAAAGATGTAAAATGATTTGCCCGCATTCTTCATGACTTCACACCTCTGATATTTTTTGGAGGAGGCAGGGGACGATACCACCTCATTCGCTTCTCTTTGGGTTTTGTCAGATACCATATACGTGGCTCCGTATTAAGTCCTTCCTTGAGCCGGAAGTTCCTTTCGGATTCAATTAATTTTGAGACCTTGCTGTCGGGATCGTTAAAGTTTCCAAAAGTTCTTGCCTTATTAGGGCATACTTCAACGCATCGTGTGAACTTGCCCCTTCTTGTTCGGTGTACGCAGAAGGTGCATTTCTCCACAACACCGTGCCTGCGCATGGGAACAAGGGGATTTCTGCGGTCACGAGACACATGGGGTTCCCACCAGTTAAATCTCCTTGCGCCGTACGGACATGCGGTCATGCAGTACCTGCATCCTATGCATTTGTCATAATCTATCAGCACAAGACCATCCGGATCTTTGTATGACGCCCCGGTAGGGCAGACCTGAACACACGGGGCGTTATCACAGTGGTTACACTGCACCGGCATGTACCATTTATCTTTACGGAGTTTTGTGTAAAACATTGTTGTTCCCTTACCCATCATTTCAGGAGAAGCGAAGTGGCCTGTTACGCCCGTAGCCGATTCGGTTTCAAACACCATTATATAAGGAGGAGAAATGGTATCAGGGACGTTGTTTTCCCGC
>DRDE01000143.1 GCA_011040095.1 Nitrospirota bacterium | reverse complement strand
TAGAAATTGAAGATAACGATCGATGCCGTCATAAAGAGGATCACCCTGATTGTCTCGGCTATCCTGTAGATGCTGTAGCTCTTCATCCTCTCGAATATGATCCTTGCGCCCTTTATGGCATCCACGATCACGGACAGTCCAGGGGCCAGCAGCACGAGGTCAGCCGCAGCCCTTGCCGCATCCGTTGCCCCCGAGACCGCAATGCCCGCATCCGCCTTCTTCAATGCAGGCGCGTCATTGACGCCGTCACCAGTCATCCCGACGATATGCCCGGCTTTCTGGAGCTTATCAACGATAAGGTATTTATCCTCAGGAAAGACCTGGGCAAAGCCATCGGCATCCTCTATCACCTCTATAATCTCGGATTCATGCCTCTTCACATAGCCCTTTGGCAGTTCTATGTTTTCAAACTCTTTTTCTATGTCTTTTACAACACCCTTTGCAAATTCGTCCGCATCCCTTTCAGATACATTGGGAGACAATTTTTTGAATACTGCCTTTGATATGATATTGCCTATTATTATAAGTTGTTTGTTGCTTGCTCCCATGAGGTCCCCGGCATCAAAGATGTTATCGCCGATTTCCAAAACATTTGCTATCTGTTTAGCGATTGCTATATTGTCTCCTGTGACCATCTTGACGTTTAACCCGAGGTTCACCGCCTCTTTTATTGTTGTCTTCGAGTCTTCCCGCGGCGGATCAAAAAGCGGAAGCAGTCCTATAAAGTCAAAGTTTTTATCCCCCTCCCGTTTTACCGCGATACCGAGCGTCCGGAACCCCTTCTCTGCAAAATCCTCCACCTTTTCTGAAATTTCCTCTTGAGTTATCTGCTCGCCGCATAGTCCCAGTATTACCTGGGATGCCCCCTTGGTGACTGAAAAGGTTTTATCGCCTGACTTCACAATCGCCTCTGTCCTTTTGCTCACAGGATCAAAGGGTGTAAATTTTACCTGTTGATACTGTCTTAACTCTCCGGCCTGTCCTGTTTTCTGCATATACTCAAATATGGGGATTTCTATAGGGTCCTTATTCTCTTCTTTTGAGGAAAGGGCTGCATAGAGCATTAATTCCTCCACTGTATGTCCATAAAAGGGGACAGGGTCGGAGACGGTCATCCGGTTCTGTGTCAGGGTGCCGGTCTTGTCCGAGCATAAAACATCGACCCCTGCAAGTTCCTCTA
Source organism: Nitrospirota bacterium (assembly GCA_011040095.1). Lineage (GTDB taxonomy): Bacteria > Nitrospirota > Thermodesulfovibrionia > UBA6902 > UBA6902 > BMS3ABIN06. The sequence goes on along the minus strand of DRDE01000143.1, from coordinate 4,654 downwards.
TGGCAACAAGGCGGCTTACAATCGCCTGTTTCTTTGCTAAGGCCATGGCCCCCACAGCCATTGTTACGGACAGCACCGCAGGCAGTGCAACCGGGATTGCAGCCACGGTCAGGACAAGTGTGAATCTCAGTATCTCGATCATATCTTCATGCCTGAACATGGCTGTGATCAGGATAATTGCCGCCAGAAATACTGTGATGACAATCAGATAATTACCTATATGGATAACGGCCTTCTGGAAATGACTGGACTCTTCTCTCTGGGCTTTTGCAACAAGGGCTACGGTTTTACCGAAAAAGGTATTCAGCGCCGTGCTGGTCACTGCTGCCAGCATCTCTCCCTGCTTTACTATTGAGTTGGAATATGCGATGTCCCCTGTTTTTTTGCTGACAGGCAATGACTCTCCTGTCAGCGCTGACTGGTCGGCCTGTATATAATCCCCCTTAATGAGCTTTATATCTGCGGGTATCAGGTCTCCTATTTTTACCTTTATGATGTCTCCGGGCACAAGCTCTCTTGCCTCTATTGTCCGGAATTTCCCGTCCCGCAAAACAAGCGCATTTTTTGCCAGCTTCTCTTTTAATACTTTCAGGGCATTTAATGCCTTTGACTCCTGCCATAAATCGATGAATGCATTGGTGAAGAGTAAGACCATTATTATTGTGAAATCCTCCCACCTCTGAACCACGGCGGAGAGCAGGGCCGCCACCTCTATCATCCCCGGGATAGGTCCCCAGAACCTCCTGAATATCCTGTGGAATGTCGACTCTTCTTTTTCGGGAATTTCGTTGTAGCCGTATTGCTCTAATCTTTTTTTAGCCTCCCCTGATGCAAGTCCGTTATCTTTGTCTGTCTGCAACGCTCTGAGTGTTTCAGAAACCGATATTTTTTCGTAGTCTTCAGTTGTCCCGGCCATTATTTACCTCCGGATATTATTTGAGGCTGCGCAAATAATCCTGCAATCTCTTGACAGTACATTTTTTTCGTAAGAACATATGAGCATTATATCCCTAAACAGACAACAATACAACTAAAATTACATGCATATTTTATCTGACATATTTGAGGCAACCACATTTTCCCGGTCATTACACCACCTTCAGTCCTCAGGGGTTCCTTCTTTTGCGCCCGGTTTATCATGTATTGGCGGTTCGATATTTTATAACTGTTCACAGGGTGCAGGGGGCAGTTATCAGTTTTCCCCTCTTGAGAGGGGATTAAGGGGTGTGTGTCTTTATCCAGTCTAATCTCTTTCATGTTCTGTGCTGTTGTTTCCCGGATGGCGAACCCTTTTACTTCAGCAGTATATTCATTGTAAACACACCCCTGCACCCCTCTCAAGAGGGGATTTCAGTCTTTCCGTTTCAGTGTTTGATGTCATACTGAATACCGACAAATATAACCCGTGAACGGTTACGATATTTTATATGAAAACTCGGCTCAATAGAGTTGAAGAGATATGGATATTGTTCTATCTCGCGGGTCAGTAAAAACTTTTTTCGTAATAGTTCAGCCATCAGCTTTCAGCAGTCAGCTCTCAGCCTTAAAACAAATAATCAGCGCTCAAAGGGGGGAAGATTCTGTTCGGTCTTGTGGTTAATGCAAAGGAAGAGGGAGCTGAACTATTACGTGAGAATAAGACTTGTCTCCCGAAGCGCCGGGATTCGAAATGACAGGGGGGATTCGGCCCCGGAACCGTTACGAGCGTCTTATCACCGTTCCAGCTTTATTTTTAATATGATAAGAGTAACTATGCCGGCCATAAACAGAATTCCTCCTGTCAAAGCCCACAAAGCGCCCGGCTCTCTATTGATCTGCAAAAGCACGGCCTCGGGATATGCCCTGATGTCTTTTACATTGATATTAAAGCCCATTTGAACGGACGGGTTGTTCGGTTTAATGATATCCTTCAGGAAGGTCTTTCCGTCTGAGAGATATTCTACGCTGACTGCCCAGCCGGTTATATATCCATAGTAGTCAATTTTAATATTTATGTCCTCAATCTTTAATACAGTATTATCATCCGATATTTTCACCAAAGAGCCTTCCCGGACAACAACAAGCTCCTGGGAGGCGCCGATTGCGCTCAGCAAATGGGCGAAAATCATAAATAGAAACCCGATGTGGATTATTTGCGGTGAGATTAACAGAAGCCATTGAGTGACTTTTCTCTTTCTGACTATTGATTCAATGCTGCAAAAGATTGTATTAAGAGCAAGGACCGCGAGAATTCCTGTTAAGCCCCACAGCCACCATGTTATTTTCAAAGGCTGTTTTTGCAGCCAGTCAAAAAGAGGTATGGAGTGGAGCTCCTGAAATTCCTGCGTGCCCGGCATTATAAACGCTCCGGCAAAGAGCAGCAGAAGCAGCAATCCTAAAAACCACAGGGTTGTACTCAAAGAAAAGAAAAAGCCTGTTAACCGTTTTATAATCTTCATAAAATAAAATTCTTTCGAGGTTTAAAAACCGTGCGAACTCTTCATTAACAGGCTTACGCCGAGGTATGTGAACATGACAACGCCAAACCCGGCTATACCGAGGACGGCCGTTGGTTTGCCCATCCACCACTGCCGCAGTCTGACATGCACGTAAAAAGTGTAAAACGCCCACAGGATACTTGTCCAGAGCTCCTTGGGTGTCCATACCCAGTAAGTCCCCCATGCAAGATATGCCCATATGCCTCCGAATATCATTGAGAGCGTAAACAGGCAGTAGCCGACAAGCACGGCCCTGTATTGCAGGCCTTCGATAGAGTCCTGCTGATCTTTCAGATAGAGACTGCCAAGTATGGCTGCAATGCCGAAGAGTGCATAAGACATAAATGCCAGCACTACATGGCACTCAAACCAGAATGTCTTTAATACAGGGGGCAGAGGTGAATTATGCTGTTTTGTTGTCATGGCAAATGCAGTAAAGACCGCTGCCAGTATGCTGACAACATTAAAAAACCGGTTGCGGTCTTTCAGGGCAAAGCCAAACGGGACAGCAAAGGCCGCAATGGATGCCGTAAGAAATACAAGGGTATCATGCGGCCCCACCAGGGGCAGCCGCCCCAGCTCCGCCGCCCTTGAAATCATGTAGGCCACCTGGAGAACAAGCCCGAGATACAGAAGCGGCCTTTTCCGGATTGCAAAAAGATAGCAGGCAAATGAAAGAGTGAGTATCAGCATCAGAAAGGTATTTTACATTAGTTGTATTTTTCGAAACAGGTTATGGAATTGAAACCTACCGGGCAGGGAGCAAAAAAAGGGCCTGTATTGACAGGCCCTTTGAAAAACACGCAGGAGGCAATTAATTATTGTTTACAAAAACCCTTTATCAAGAGTTAAGGAAATAATTTATCTTTGCTCTTTTTTATCTCCTACCCCCATGTTTTTTTTCAACTTCAAAACTTAAAGGCAAAGCAACCGGAAGCGTAAAAGGCGGTGGAGGGGCTTCAATGGCCGGCACCATTGGCCCTGAAAGTTTAACATAGTTATATTTCTTACATTCCCCGTAAACATCAAGGGAACTACTTATATATATCCTGTTTGGAGTAACTTTTTCACCCTGCCAGTATTTTCCATCATTCCAGTAGTATAATTCAGGTGCAGTCCTATAATATAAATACGGCTGCCCGGTACAATTATCGCTTTCATAGTAAAGAAACGACCATCTATTTATTCCCCCATCAGTAGATATGATAAAAAATAGCTCAATCGATGGCATATAAACAGTCACATTACCTTCACCTTCTGCCAATATGCCTAAATATTGGCCATCTGCATCATATACCAGGATGTCCGCATCTGCATTGCCCGCAGCAAACAACGATAAGACGACTACAAATAAAACAATACCGATTGAAGCCTTTAATGTTTTCATGAGACCCTCCTTTTTTAACCTGCCTGCGGTGAAATATCTTTTTTAAATAGTATGGAAGAGATGAACTGATACGATTAATACATTATAAACAAATAATAACGCAACCGCACAGAGGCTAATAAACCTATAAATAATATTAATAAGAGATTGGGGCTGACTTGTGTATCCTTCTTTGCCTCAAGAGTCGTTGCATATCATTACCGCATTATGATCGAAGTCCCGCTTTCAGACTTTTTTTATCACCTCGGCAAAAAGCTTTTCCGTAATCATCTTATTGCCATTATAAAATCAGTGCAGGATTATAATTTCCAAAACGGATATTCTTGTATATACTCTTTAGCGGAAGTTCCCCTTGAAAAAAACAAGACATATCTATCGAAACCAGTAATAAAATCAAGCAGTTTTACGACTTGCCTGCAGCTTCTTTTTAGTGGTTACTTTTATTCCGCTGCAGGGCAATGATTTTGGCAAGCGAACATTTGCCGCATCCAATAATTGCTTAACCGATTCTCTGGGTTCCGGCACATCGTTAACTTTTATATGATCATTAATTATAAGCTCAGTAGCGCATAAAGAAGAAAGCTCATCTATCCCTTCCTGAACCGTTACATTGAAATCCTGCCACCTCATCGAAAGCTCTTTAACTATTCTGTAAGCGACCATCACTACAAAGGCGTGTGCCCGCGTTCGTGCTGCAAGACGAACGTGAATCGGGCGCAGCTCCAGCTCCACTGTTTTGCTGATACGAAATGCCGACTCCACCAATGCAAAATCCTTATAACGATTGTGG
>DRDE01000142.1 GCA_011040095.1 Nitrospirota bacterium | reverse complement strand
TTTAATCTCGTCACTTTTTCCCTTAACTGCCCAAAGTCCAGAAATAAGTGAGTTATTGCTTTCATTTTTATTTTCATATTCCAATGCACGTTCTTTTACTTGCATACATAGCGGTTCAATTTCTTTATATAATTTAAAATTTGTCATAATCGAATCCTCAAAAGAGACCTTTTTGTCCGTCAGGACTATATTTGATACTGCTATTCCATATTTTCTGCCCAAGTGGATGTTTTGAAGCAAGAATCAGCACATACAGATCAACATCCTTAGTATCCCTGATTGATACAGTCGGTAATCCAGAATAAATCTCGTTGTCAGAAGAAGCTGCTCTCAAACCTTCCTTTGGATAACCTATAGATATCAATTGTTTTTTATAAATTTCGATTAAAACTCGAAAAGTATTGTCTCTTGTTGATTCTTTAATCTCTTGACGCCATTCACCAGTTCCCAAAAAGTCATCAAGTATAGTATCTGATCGGTTCATCCATGTTTTCAGGTTCCTTTTAATAGCGCCTATAGGAAAATTAATCAGCATATCCATCCTGATTAATTTTGCAAGTCTTTTCAATGTATCAAATTTCAATGCTTGGGGACTGAAAGGGTCAATAAAAGCAAAATGATACCTGTAATGATGTTTTAGTAGTTCTTGCACTAAATCATCAACCAGAATATTTGAATCTCCACATTTTATATGGACACCAAAGTTTTTTTCGATCCTTTGTTGCAATGCATCAACGTTAGCTTGCATAATATCAAAGTAATAATAATTATTGAAAGATGCATCATTCCTATTTAATGCTCTAATGCCTCCACTATCAATCTCTTTCTCTTTGCCTTTAATGATGCATTTACCGGGCCCTGCAAACAAATCTATAAATACTGCATTTCCTTTATCAGAGAACTTCCGCCTTGCTTCACAGGATGCATTAAGATATCTTTCCAGGAAGAAAAATTTATCTTCAACCCAAGTGCCTACACATTGCACAGGCAATCCATCTGAGCTGGGCATGGAGCAATTACCGTCTTTATCTTTACAGTTCAGTTCCGAGCAGTTTCTTCTAGTCATGTTTTAACACCTCACATAATAACTATCCCCTTTTATAAAATACTATCTCAAGGGCTTGCTCCTTGTCATTTCACATTTCTAAACATAACAATCTCACAATTTCATTTGAGACTTTATTGTTCATTGTGGATTGTCCATATAAAGTGTCTCATCAATCCAGCATATAGTTCTCCGGAGATTGTCCGCGAGAGATCCCGGAGCAGAAGCGTAGTATTTGTTAAACCATTTCTTGAGTAGTTCACGAATATATTTAGAATGTCCTTTGACCTCTAAAGGTTTTAAAGTACGCATTGCTTGGAGACAATGTTCCAAGTCTTTTCCCTTTAGCTCCGTGGATATTTTCTTTTTTTTCAACTGCTGCACATATTTTCTTTTATTTTTCGAAGTAGGATTCTGGTTATCTGGGAAAGCAAGCTTCTGACTACTTTTTGTCCGCAGCCGTTCAATTAACTTGTTTTTTGCAGGAGAACGAGATACAACGCTCTCAATCATTTCAATAGCCTTCTCCCGATCAAAGCCACCAAGATGCATAAAAACATAGACCGGAAGGAATGCCGTGCTCTCAAAGCAGATCTGCTTCATATATTCTTTAGGGTCTGTTACCTTTTTCAGATCCAAAAATGCTAAAACAATATCGCCGATTCTAATTCCTTTTGTCTTCATGATTTGTTTTTTACCAGCAACAGATGGTGTCCCAGTAATCACCTCCACATTTCCAATTAGTTTGAGAGCAGGTTTCCCTTTTACTTCTGAAAACTCACCCTCTTTAATAAAGGACAACTGGCTTAGAAGCGATTCATCTATAAGAAAAGAACCACTGGTGCCTGTGACCTGTCCCGTCTGAAGATCAAAGATTCCAGCATCTCTGACCCCGATTTTGGCAATCTGAGATAAGTGCTGCATCCATAACCGCTGTTCATTTTCTCTTTTTTCTTCTAAAATACTTCTCAGTTCAGGATATTTAATCCGTTCAGTACGTCCTCGATATCTATAATAGATATCGCCCTCTTTTAGCTCTTTTCCTGCGTCTTTAGTGCAAATTACAGGTTTATTGGCAGACTCAAAAACATATAAGAGGCCATAAGTCTTACCCTCAATTTCATGCTCTTGGCGATCCCAAGCAATCTCAGGTGAGAAATGGTCATTAAAATGCTGCGTCATCTGCGATGGATCAATGTCTTCAAAAGCTTTCAATCCTGATCCCGATAAACCAACCAGCCTGTGTGGACGATTTGCAATTCCAAATACAATATAGCCACCCTTCGCATTGGCATATGCAACGCAAGTCTTTAGATATTTTGCCAGACTGTTCCATCCAAAAGATATCTTAAATTCCAAGCTACTACTTTCCCTTGAAATAACCCGATCAGGATATTTTTGTGAAACCTTAAAAATATCATTTAAATCTTCTTGGGAAAATACTTCGGTATCTTTCATTTTAAACATCCTCCAAAACCTTAAACAACTTAGCGATGGATTTACACAACTCCATATAAATTCCCTGCCATTCTGCAATGCCTACTTGATCAAATCTTATCTTTCCCCCTCCACAATCGCTATCTCTTCCGGTGTGAGGTTATAGAGGTCATAGATCAGTTTATCTATCTCCTTCTCAAGACGGGGAATATCAGGGCTATCTGAATTGGCAATGATTTTCTCAACATATTTAATGATCGGTGCCTTTTCTTTGTCTGAAACATTTGCAACAGGAAACTGCTGCATGAAAATTGCACCCGGTTCAAAAAAAGCTCCGCGTAACAGCGGTAATGTAGAATGAAACCATTGTGTCCCGATTTTTGAATTAAGCACGGCTAAGAGATACAGGTCATTTGTAGGGATAATGAAACATTTTTGATTTGTAAGATTACCTGTTGAATCAAATGCAAAAATATTTGTTTTTGTAATATTCGGATATACAATTTTAGATTGTTCAAAGGCTTCATAATATTTACATGACCGCAATTCCCACCAAAACCTGCCCTTGTCATCGCGCTTACGCAATTTGTCCTCCCATTGAGAGAGATGATCATGTGCTGCAGGATATGAATGTTTGAACGTATCTCTTGCCTGTTTTTCTGTTTTTTGATCTGTCCACGGCCATTGTTTGTTTGCGCTGCTTGGTATATTGATGATATACAGTCCAGCCCATTCTGCCTTCCATTTCTTTATGTCCCTGCCTCGCAACCAGGGCTTTATAAGTTCTTCACTCTTCGGATCTTCCGCAATTAATTGTTCCCGTGTCTTTTCATTAATTACAAAGGCTTCATTAAGTCCGGTTTTAATTCCATAATAAAATCTCCCCTTAACATATTCACCAAGCGGTGTCCCTGCCTTTCTCAGCTTCTCCATTAGCGCCAGGACTTCAGGCCGTTCCAGGTTCCAGCCTTCTTCCTTAAGGGCGGAAACCGGCATCGGGAATCCAATTTCTGAAAGGGTTCTTTCCAACTGGTCCAATTGGGCAATATCAGTAAATGTGGCAGCGAGGAATTTATCGAAAAATCCCCCTGAATCCCCCTTTTTCAAAGGGGGACTGTTACGCTTCTCCACCAGCAATATCGCCGGATAGGTTGTCGCATCAAAAATAGGCAGGTCACAAAAATCGATGACCACCTTCGGCGTAACTTCTTTAGCAAGCAAGTTACGGGTATTCTTTCCATACCCGGCCCTCATGAATTTATTAGGCGCAATAAAACAGAGATGTCCTTTTGCTTTTAATAGATCAATACCGCGTTTATAAAAATATGTGTATATGTCAGCCGTCCCGCAAAAGAATTTATCATATTCTTTTTTAAGAGCAGGTTTGATATGCTTTATTTTTTCCTGCCTGACATACGGTGGGTTGGCGATTACAACATCAAATCCCCCCTTGCCCCCCTTTTCTAAAGTGGGGTATGCAGAAATCCCGAACATCCACTCCGGATCAAACCACGAGGCGGCTTCATCAGAAAAAGGGCTCCACTGTGAAAGCTGTAGTGTCTGACTTCCTGTAGCCTTCCAGCCCAGTGATCGTTCAAACATACTTGTCTGAATTTCTTCAAATTCTGTTTCAATCTTATGCTTCTCCTCAGGATGACATGAGAAATATCTGTCCCTTAATTCTTTGAGCTGCCCTATATCATCCGCTACCTCAAAGAGACCGACTGTTTCTTCTTTTTTATCTCCCGGCAGTCCGATAAGGCTGTTAGCGGCTACAAATTTAAACTCAAGGTTCGGCAAAGGCACAATACCTCTGTTAGGCTTTTTGTCATCTATACTTTCATCAACGATCAGCGAGAGAAAAAACCTGAGCTTTGAAATCTCTACAGCGATAGGCTGAATATCAACGCCGTAAATAGAGTTTTGAATAATACCGAGCTTATGCACATAATCCCAGTTTTCCCGTTTGAGCTTTTTCTCAAGCTCCTTCTTTACCACCTTGTTTTCAATTTTAGCGAGCTGCCTCGAAAGCCAGTTTTTGGATTCAGGATCAACCTTTTGCAGAATAAGCAGCATCTTCTGAAGAATACCCACAGGAAATGCGCCGCTGCCGCATGCAGGGTCTATGATTTTAATATTATCCAGAGCATCAAGAATTACGTCTTTTTGAGGGTCGGAAAGATCAATATCCCAATCTTCATAGGAGAGGAGTCTGGAGATTGTGCTTTCATCCCACCTTAAATTAAGGGGGGACAGAGGGGGGTTATTAATCTTCGTCAACAGATATTGTTTCAAACTCTGATCAACCATGTACTCCACAATCGGCCTTGGAGTGTAATAACTGCCGGTTGCCTTCCGCGCGGTCTCACCTGTTTCCGGGTTGATCTCTGCAAGGAGGTTTTCAAATATCCTTCCCAGCATCTCCGGCTCAATGGAAAGCTCAACGTCAATGGAGGTGTTTTCGTCAATTGTGAAGTTGTAAGTCTCGAAAACCTCAAAGAGTTCTTTGAGCCAATTGTCAGGGACTATCAGAGTGTTTAAATGCTTTGATACACCGAGACGATCAATGTCATAAAAGTCGTGATGTCCGGGTGTAAAAAGACCTCCGTTCAGGAATGGAACCTGAGACCATGGGTGTGACCGATACCTTTCAGTTCTATCTTCTGCCGGAGTATTCAAGACCTCAAAAAAGAGCGGCTCTAAAGCATGGTGATAGAATCCCCTGGTCACTGAAACAGCATCAGAGGAAAGCAATTCTTCAGGCAGCAATGAAAGCCCATTGTCCGAACTTTTCTTCTTCAGAAACCAGCAGAAAACAAGACGGCCTATGAGACGAACTGAAAATTCCTTTTTTAATGTTTCATCAGAATAAGAAAGCAGTTTAAGACTGCCCTCTTCATCGAACTTCAATTTCCCTATTTTTCTTTTGCCGCCGGCAAGTTTTGTAAAAAGAATTGCAATCTTGGTATAGAACTCCCTGTTAACAACTTCAATAGAGAACCTTTTCTTGAGATCATCAAAGTCCTTTACCCGGCCTTCTTTTATTAAATATTCTTCCGGGGTGTGCGTCTTTGTATCCGGCCCGAGAAAGAAGGAATACCTGCGGGGATTGGAGTATTCTTTTTCTATCCTTTTCCCTTGTTCCCATTTCAGATCAATTGTGACAAGAGAGAGCCTGTAATTGGGGGAACTTTTTGATATGAAAAGGATTAATGCCTTTTGTACACCATACTGCGTCATGAAGCGGAAAGCATCCCTTGAGATTAATACGCGGGGATCATTCTCAGATTCATGCTCTATCTCGTATATATTCAAATCCAGGGACTGCGCTTCGCCGATTTTAAAAATCTTCCGGATGCGCTGGGGCTTGAAGCTGACAGGGATTTCTTCTTCGTGATCTTCAAAATCTTCGGTTAGAAGCTGATTACGAAAGAAGTTTATGTACTGAGAGCGATTATATGGTGATTTAAAGTCCATGTCCTTTCAATGTCCTTCTCAGATTGCTTCGTCACTCCGTTCCTCGCAATGACAGGTAAGAAATATTTGTTCCTTGCAATGACACGGTTTTAAGCTGTCATTGCGAGCGGAGCGAAGCAATCTGTCTTTTTCCATGCCTTCAGATTGCTTCAGGACTTTGTCCTTCGTAATGACAAATCCTGCTTCGTCCAGTTTTCAACCTTCAGTCCCCTGATCCGTCTGAATTCTTTTGTATTGTTGGTTACAAGAGTCACGCCGAGACTGAGTGCGTGCGCTCCTATAAGCATATCCAT
>DRDE01000141.1 GCA_011040095.1 Nitrospirota bacterium | reverse complement strand
TTCAGCATGGCGGAGATGCTTTGAATGCCCGCCATTTCATGCAACAGATTCTGTATGAAAGCAACCCTTGCCATCTTAAATAAACTCCCTTTTTATTTTTGTAATATCCTGTCGCCTAATAAAGGCTTGGAGGTAAGGTCATTCATGTAACGTCCAGATTAATATAAGCTTAACTACTGATTATGATAATAAAGGGGTTAATTGTCAAGTGCCTGCAATAGTTCCCAGCGATTCACGGTGAATTTGTAATGCCTTGAGATTGCCTCGCTTCCTCGCAATAACAGAAAGGATTTTCGCGATGTCATTGCGAGGAGCTTCAGTGACGAAGCAATCTTGCGTCCGTTTTCACCGAGAATTGCTGCCGGTTGCCTTAGAAGGCGGCATCATATGTCAGACAAATACCGGCTGTTTTACTTTTGGAATTATGCCGGCTTCTTCCGCCCTTGAGAGAAGTTCAATTACTGCCCTTTCCCCTTCCTGCCCGATATCAACCGAATCATCGTTCACATAAAGATTTATATGCCGGTTGATGACATCGTCCGATAACTCCTGTGAGTGCTCTTTTATATAGTTCATCGGTTCATCACGGTTGCTGAATGCGTATTCAACACTCTGTCTTAATATTTTATTGATCTTTTTATTTATGTCGCGGCCAAGGGAGCGCTTTGCGATAATGCCTCCAAGTGGGATTGGAAGACCTGTCTCCTTTTCCCACCATTGGCCGAGGTCGATGATTTCCTTTAATCCATATGAAGGAAAGGTAAACCTGCTCTCGTGTATGATTAATCCCGCATCAACTTTGTCCCCGGCTACGGCATCGATAATTTCATGAAACGGCATTTCCAATAAATTTGAAGGGTGCATGCTGAAGTTTGAATCATAAAGCTGCAAGAGTAAATATGCGGTGGTCAGTTTGCCGGGAACAGCGATTTTCTTATTGCGTAATTCTTCCATGGTATATTCATTTTTCGATATTACAAGAGGGCCGCAGCCCCTGCCGAGCGCGCCTCCCGCCCTGAGCAGGCAGTATTTTTCGCGCAAATGCCCGAATGCGTGATAGGAAATTTTGGTCAGATCAAGTTCTATATCAAGGGCCTTCCGGTTAAGTGTTTCAACGTCCAGCAATATCTCTTTGAATTCCAGATTTTCACTCTCAATTTTACCGTGAATCATCGCGTAGAAAATAAAGGTGTCGTTCGGGCAGGGTGAGTAGCCAAGGGAAACGGATTTCATCTATTTCCCCTGTTTGTTTTTGTAATCCTCTATTGCTTTATGAAGTGCATCCGCCCCTAGGTTGGAGCAGTGCATTTTCTGGGGAGGCAGTCCGTCAAGTGCATCGGCAAGCGAGCTTTTTGTTATTTTCAAGGCTTCATCAAGGGTCATTCCCTTGGCCATTTCCGTTACCATACTTGACACTGCAATGGCAGCGCCGCAGCCAAAGGTCTGAAATTTCACATCAGTGATTACGTCATCTTTGACCTTAATGAATATCTTCATTGCATCGCCGCATACAGGGTTGCCTTCCGCTCCTATTCCGTCTGCGTCTTCCATTTCTCCGACATTCCTCGGATTTGTAAAATGGTCCATTACTTTTTCGCTGTACATGCCGGGGCCTCCGTTTCTTCCCATCCTTTAGCATAGGGCGAGATTTCTCTCAGACGTGAGATGACCTGAGGGAATGTTTCATTAAAATAATTTATATCTTCCCCGGTCGTTCCTTTCCCAAGCGTAAATACAACCGAACCCTGGGCAAGGTGTACCGGGACTCCTATCGAGATCAGCACAGGTGAAGACTTCAGTGCCTTTGAACTGCATGCAGAACCGCTTGCAGAGTATATGCCTTTTGCAGCGAGCATAAGCAGCATGGCTTCACCTTCTATGTATTCAACCACGAAACTTGCATGGCCCGGCAGCCTCTTTTCAGGATGCCCGGTAAGAATCACCTTGTCTGTCTTAAGTGCGCTGCTTATTATACTGTCTCTCAGCGGCGTCACATGATCGATACGTTTCTGTAAATCCCTTTTTGCAATTTCAGCGGCTTTGCCCATGCCTGCAATGGCAGGGACATTTTCAGTGCCGGCCCTGCGGCCACCTTCCTGTATCCCACCATAAATCAGGGGGACTATCCGAGTGCCTTCTCTTACATACAAGGCGGCGGCTCCTTTTGGCCCGTAAAACTGATGCGCCGAGAAAGTCATCAGGTCAACATTAAGTTCCAGGACATCAACCGGAATATTCCCGGCTGATGCAACAGAGTCGGTGTGAACAATTATGCCCTTTTCTTTTGCAATCCTGCTGATTTCCGCAATCGGTTGTATTGTGCCGATTTCCGGGCTTGCATGGATTATGGATATTAGTATGGTTTCATCCGTTATTGCCTTCTCAACATGAGAAGGGTTAACAAGGCCGTGATTGTCAACGGGCAGATAGGTGACGGCAAAGCCCTGCTTTTCAAGAAACCGCGCCGGGTTTAAAATGGAGTGGTGTTCGATTTTTGAAACTATAATATGCTTCCCCTTGTTCTGAAATGCATAGGCAATGCCTTTCAATGCAAAATTATTGGATTCAGCGCCGCTTGCAGTAAAAATTATTTCTCCTGTTTTTGCATTTATAAGTTCAGCGGCGCCTGCCCTTGCATTTTCAATGGCCTCCCTTGCTTTCATGCCTGGTTCGTACAGGCTCAGCGGGTTGCCGTAATGCTCCTTGAAATACGGCATCATTGCATCCAGGACTTCCGGGTGGAGCGGATTTGTGGCCACATGATCCATATATATTTCTTTCATTGCGACTCCTTTATTTTCTTTATATAAAATTTATAATGGTCCGCATTTTCATATATCCCGAGAAATTCATTGCCTGTCTTGTGACACCATCCAGGGATATCTTCAAGCGCTCCATCGTAGTCGGTCAGGATGGATAATATCTGTCCTGCTTTGATTTCTTTCACTTTATCCTCTAATGTAAGCAGATGCATCGGACACATCATATAGATTATGTCCGTTTCAGCATCCGCCGCCATAGGTTCATTAAGGAATTTAAGCCGGCTGTTATCCAATTGATGGGCCTCCGCAAGTGACATATAATTACCTCATTAACTTTGTTTCTTCCCTCAGCAAATCATTAAGATTTATCGTATCGAGAAAATTTTCTATTTTTTCACCGAGAGATTTCCACAGCAATCTTGCAACGCAGCCCTCAACCCGTTTGCAGCCCTTGGCCGAAGGATCAAGGCATTGTGTAATGGCAACAGGGCCTTCAAGGGAGTTCAGGATATTGCCGACACTGATCTCCTCGGGTTTTCCGTTTATAACATAACCTCCGCCCGGACCTTTCCGGCTCATGATCAATTTTGATTTACGTAATCTGTTCAGAAGCTGCTCAAGATATGAAACGGAAACACCCTGGCGTCTGGCAATTTCCTTTATTGTCAGGGGACCCTTTTTATAGTTTTTTGCCAGCTCGAACATTGCCCTGACACCATACTGGCCTTTTGTGGATAATCTCAGCATAATCTAAATTATAATAGTCTACTAAATTTGTCAAGCATTATGAGTTTCAGGTCTGAATGGAAAAGAGATGTGTCTTATTCCTGGTAGATTTTGATTATTTTTTTGTAGGAATCTTCTGCTTTTAATTCAGGTATCGTGTCGGGTTCTGCGGACAGCAGCGTATTGATTATTTTTACACACATCTCCGCTGTCTTCCCTTCTCTTACGAAAACCAGTCCGCCGGGGAAATATATGTAATTACCTGAATGCATAGTCTTTCTGACCGACACGGAGAAGCTTTCAAAATATGTCGCGCCTTCGCAGCTCAAGGGCCTTAAAATAATATCCGCCCTGGAGCAGGCCGTTAATATTGACCGGATATCATCGGGGGCTATGAAAACCAGGTTGTCCGCCAGCCCCCTTCCGGTCTCCTCTATTGCGTGCTGCAATTTACCCGCTGGTTTTTCCGACAGCGAGATCACGATGCCCGCGCCCGACGGGAGCGGATAGTTAGTGAGCAGCTCCTGCAGTATCTCAAAAAGGAACGAGGGATATTTCACGTTTGCAAAGACAATGACTTTTTCTTTGTCTTTCAGTTTCTTTAACGTTAAACTCTCGTTCTCTTTGATATCCTCGGGGGTATAAATAAAGGAGGGGATCAATTCGAAGTTGGACTTTTTCATATACATGGTGGCCACATTGTAAGTGTCCCTGTCCGCGAATATAATCTTATCGGCAAAGAAGAAGGTGGTAAACAGTGTCTGCGTTCCTCCGAAGGGGCTTCGCATTTGTCCCAGGATCGAGAATAATTCCGAATGAAAAGTAATAATTGATTTTATACGAAAAAACTTTCCAACAAGAATGGATGTCATGAGTTTCAGTAAACCAAGCCGCAGATAACCCTTTGTTGAAAAATGCACTACATCTTTTTTCCGGCAGTTGCGCAGTAATTTCAATACGAACACCGGCAAGCTTTTGGCGTCGACAATTTTTTCTTCATTTGAGGGGTTTTCGGAAATATTTATTACGCTGCACTCATGGCCGTCTTCTTCGAGTTTTTTTAAAAATGACAGGTTATGAAGGTTTTCTTCTTCATACGGGGGGGCGAAATTTCCAATTAATAATATCCGCATATCAGTCAGGCAAGTGTAACAGCGACACTGTCTCCTATCTTAATATTAAATTTACCGGCAGCGCTGTCCCGGCATACAAACAGCTCGATGTGCCCGAAACTGTTAATGATCGCCGAGAGACCGGGGCTTTTATTTTCAGCATAATAATTGACAAGCGGTAAATCTTCATTATTATAAATTATCCTTAAATTGTTTTTATATTCACCGGAAGCCGCTTTCGGAAGATCATTTCTTTTTATGTTTGATATGGCGTTGCCGAAATTATCAATAGAGACGATCTCTCCGGTTATGGTGTTATTTGATAATGAAGCTTTGGGATAGGGGATTTTAATGTAATCGTAGATTTCCTCACCGAACTTATGAGACTCCACCCCTTTTGACAACCATGCTGCAACAGGCGCGAATATGTCGCGTCCGTGGAATGTCGAGCCGCTCATCGGCAGAAAATAGTGTGACGAAGATATATTAATGACCTTGAAGAAATTAGAGCGGCATTCTTCAAAAATTGGAGTAAATATTCCGTTATCCGGGCCTATAAAATAATGATTTTCCGTAACAACCAGCAGGGGTCTCCTCAGGCCGCCGACTTCGGGATCAACAACAGCTACATGGATTGTGGCCGGGGGGGAATACCCGTAACTCATGGATACTACCTGGGATGCCTCAAAAATATTGTGCCGCTGAATATTATGGGTGATATCTATTATCTTTGCATCCTGATTTATGCCGAGAATTACTGCTTTCATCAGGCCGGCAAAAGGGTCTTTGAGACCAAAATCGGTTGTCAGAGTAATTATGGGTGATTCTAACATTTGACCGATCCTCTGAAATCTTTTATTGATTCAATGCCTTCCGACAGCATAAAGGATTTAATGCCTTTTATAATATTAACAGTTGCTTCCGGGTTAATGAAGTTTCCGGTGCCGACCGCTACAGCGCTTGCTCCTGCAAGGATAAATTCAACGGCATCATCAGCAGATATTATACCACCCATTCCTATGATTGGTATATCCACGCTTTTATAGCATTCCCAGACCATCCTGACCGCCACAGGCCTGACAGCAGGCCCTGACAGGCCGCCGGTTATGTTTGCAAGCTTCGG
>DRDE01000140.1 GCA_011040095.1 Nitrospirota bacterium | reverse complement strand
GACTTCACAGCAAAGGCGTCTCATACTTTTTTTGCCTGTTGGCGAGACGGCCATGACAACATCTATCTTGTTTCCGCAGGCGCTGCAGAGCCGCGCTGAATTTTTTGAGCCGGCCCTTGCAGCCACATCAGTCTTTGATTTTGATTTTCCCGACATAATACAATCCTCCTTTCCGCTTTATGAATTCGAGCAAAAAACTCGCAAATCTCCTGTTCATATTCAATAACGCACACAATCTCCTCACGTATATCCTCTTCCCGGGGTTGGTAAGACGAGGCAGGCAATGCGGTATGAATGCAGGCAGAATAATATACTCTAAAGCAGAAATATTGTCAATGCCCAACCATCTGCGAATCGATTCCGGAAAATCTGCAAGAGTTGAATTTTTCTAATGAAAATTGTTATCATGGATAAAAGTTTCAGAAGTTTTGTAACATGATGTAAGCCACAACCGCTTTAAACTTTGTGTTTTTTTTGTTTTAGTATACTGAACGGGGCATAAGGCAGCGAATGCGTAAAGCTTTTATAATACCCTCCCCAGGAATTAAAAAACTTTAAAGCTGAAAGGGAACATGATACACAGACAAGACCATCTCAAAAAAATGGAATTAAAAAAACAGCGAAGGTATGATGCAGGTCTGCTTTCCGAGCGCTTCCCGGACGTTTCAGGCATTGTTATTCGCATGACATATTACCATAAAGCGGAAAATCCCGTTCTCATGGAGCGTACGGTTAATGTCTTTCCTACCAGTTATGCCTATTTTAATATGGAATGTATGATAAAAGGATGCGAAGGCGGCGGTTTTGACCTGACTTCTTTAATCACAAAACATATCAAACAGCATAAGAAGTCGGTCAAGGGGAAGATGGTCTGTAAAGGCAAAAACGGCAATCTGACATCCGAGCATGCGAGCATTGCTTATGAAGTCAATATAAAGTACGGCAAAAAGAAGGATCCGGACAAGTAGGGGCAATTCATGAATTGCCCCTGTTTATTGCTTCAAAAAATCTTTCCAGATTTGTCTTGATATTACCCGATAAAATCCCGGAAGCAACGGCAGCAGCATCCGCTCCGGAATTCAATGCCTCATTTACATTGTCCCATGTAATGCCCCCGATTGCAACTACAGGGATATTAATATGCCTCCTGATCTCCCTTAATGCCCTGATCCCTTTTGGTCGTCCGGCGTCTTTTGTAGTTGTATGAAATATCGGACCAAAACCGATATAGTCGGCGCCGGCATCCCGGGCTTCCATCGCCTGCCTTAATGTGTGGGTAGAGATGCCGATTATTTTTTGCCTGCCCAGTATTTTTCTTGCTTCTTTAAGAGGCATGTCCTCCTGTCCGAGATGAACACCATCGGCATCAACAGCAAGCGCAATGTTGATGTAATCATTAATAATGAAAGTAACTTTATGTCTTTTGGTAATCTCCCTGACAGTTAATGCCTCTTTGTAAATCTCCTTCTCAGGCAGGTGTTTTTCTCTGAGCTGAATTGTTTTGATACCGGCAGCTATTGCACGGCGGGCTATCCGGGTGTGTATAAGGCCGGAAATGTTTCTGTTTGTAATCAGGTATAAAGGACTGTTGCTGAATAAACTAATCAATCTTTACTGCCATGTTTATGCAATATTCGGGTTTATTTTGTCGTGTAATTCTTGTCGAGAAAACCTGTGTTAAAATTTCCGCTGATGAAATCGGGGTTATCAAGGACTTTCTGATAGAACGGGATCGTTGATTTTATACCTTCTATTATAAATTCACTCAATGCCCTTCGCATCCTGAGAATCGCCTCATCCCTGTCCTTCCCATGGACAATTACTTTTGCAATAAGAGAATCATAATGTGCAGGCACCGTCCATCCCGAATATGCCGCTGTATCCGTTCTGACCCCCTGACCTCCGGGGGGTACGAATAATGATACTCTTCCGGGTGAAGGGATAAATCTTTCAGGGTCTTCCGCATTTATCCTGCACTCCATACTGTGTCCCGAGAATTTAACATCCTGCTGCTTCAGGGACAGGGGCTGTCCTGCCGCAAGTTTTATCTGTTCTTTAACTATATCAATCCCTGTCACCATTTCGGTTACCGGGTGTTCGACCTGGATCCTCGTATTTATCTCCATGAAATAAACCTGCTTGTCCCTGTCGAGAATAAATTCAATTGTGCCTGCGTTCCTGTACTTGAATGCCTTTGCAGCCTTTATCGCCAGCTCGCCGATCTTTTTTCTGAATTTCGCATCTGAAAATATAAAAGGCGCTTCTTCAATAAGTTTTTGATGTCTTCGCTGGATCGAACAATCCCTTTCACCAAGATGGATGATATTACCTTTGTTGTCGGCAAGTATCTGCACTTCGATATGCCTCATATCAGAGATATATTTCTCAATATATAAATCCCCGATTCCAAAGGCTGCGAGGGCCTCCTTCTGCGCCGTGTGGTACATCCGTGTTAAATCTTTTTCCTCATGCACAATTCTCATGCCCTTGCCGCCGCCGCCTGCAGAGGCCTTGAAAATAACCGGGAACCCTATCTTCCTTGATATTCTCATTGCTTCGGCTTCCTTTAAAACAGGGGCTCCGCTGCCCGGAACAATCGGTATGCCCCTTCGCTTCATTATCTGCCTCGCCCTGGATTTATCACCTCCAATGCGAATGTTTTCAGCAGACGGACCGATAAAAGTTATTCTTGAAGCTGTGCACGCCTCTACAAATTGCGGATTTTCAGCAAGAAATCCGTATCCCGGATGAATTGCCTCGGCATCGGTAATCTCGGCAGCGCTTATTATTGCAGGGATATTTAAATAACTCTGCGATGCCGGAGCAGGCCCTATACAAATCGCCTCATCCGCCAGTCTGACAGGCAGGGTATTCCTGTCCACGTCGGAATAAACAATCGCGGTTTTAATGCCGAGTTCATGGCATGCACGAATAATCCTGAGTGCAATTTCGCCTCTGTTGGCTATAAGGATTTTTTTGAAAAATGTCATGATGAAGGTTCTATAAGGAAAAGAGTCTCTCCGTATTCAACAGGCTGCCCGTTTTCTATGAGAATTTTAGAGACAATGCCGTCTGTGTCACTCTCGATTTCATTCATTAATTTCATTGCTTCAACTATACAAAGCACCTGTCCTTTTCTGACAGGGCTGCCTGCCTCAACAAAAGGAGGCGCTTCGGGTGAAGGCGCCTTATGGAAAATGCCGACAATCGGTGATGTAATAGTTACAAGCTTTTGTTCCTCAACCGCTTCCTCGGTTCCTTTGATCTCAACAGCAGGTTTCTCTACGGTAGGTGTCACGGCAAATGACGGCAGAAACTTTTCTCTCTTTATCTTGAGCTTTGCGCCTTCCCTCTCAATATGAAGTTCCGTAATATCGGTATCCTTCAGAAGTTCTATTAAATTCTTAATTTCATCAAGTTCCATTATTTCACCCTCTCAATGTATTCAGAGGTTCTTGTATCAACCTTGATAATATCACCTTCATTCAGGTGAAAAGGCACTTTAACGGCAACCCCTGATTCCAGGACAGCCGGTTTGCTCCCACCGCTTGCAGTATCGCCTTTGAATCCGGGATCGGTTTTTGCTATAGCTAATTCAACAAACATGGGGACCTCAACGGAGATCGGGGATTCGCTGTAAAACAGGATTTTTACCGCCATATTTTCCTTGAGAAATTTTACGGCATCTCCTAATTGTTCGGATGTCAGGGGGAGCTGTTCATAATTTTCATTGTCCATGAAGTGATACTGTTCACCGTCATTATAAAGATACTGCATTGACCGTTCTTCAAGATTGGGGGAGTTGAATTTCTCCCCGCCTTTAAAGGAATCATCGAAGATACTTCCGCTTATCAGGTTTTTCAGTTTAGTCCTGACTATTGCGCCGCCCCTCCCCATTTTGTGATGCTGGAAATCTATTATTTCGTGCGGAGCGCCTTTGTAATCAATCTTTGCGCCCTTTCTGAAATCACTCGTTGATATCATTTATTACCCCTCGATTATCTTCAGTTTTTTCGGCAGGGAAGTCAATAATTCAGCCTTGTTTTTCCTGACTACCACCATATCTTCTATCCTTACACCGCCGAATCCCGGCAAATAAATCCCGGGTTCTATAGTAAACACCATATTTTCTTTAATGAGTTCTTTATTACGCCATGATACAACAGGCTTTTCGTGAACTGCAAGTCCCACACCGTGTCCGGCGCCGTGTCCGAAGTAATCACCATATCCCTGCTGCGCAATATAATCCCGTGCGGCAGCGTCGATTACAGATGCTTCAATCCCTGATTTAACAGAGTTGATCGCCCTTTTCTGAGCCTCAAGCACATTGTAGTACAACTCTTTCTGACCGGAGATGTTCCTGCCTTTTAAAAGCACTGTTCTCGTCATGTCGGAACAATATCCTTTACATTCACCTCCCCAGTCAAAGACAACAAGGTCGCCCTTTTTTAATTTCCTGTCTGTTGGTTTGGCATGCGGGAGGGCCGACATTTCTCCAGATGCTACTATAACCCCAAAAGGCAATGTTTTGCAACCTTCCAGCTTCAGCAACTCCTCGAATTTCAAGGCAAGTTTTTGTTCGGCAGCGCCTGCTTTAATATGGGGCGATAATTTCCTGAATGCGGCTTCCGCCCTTTTAACGGCTGTCTTTATACAGGACAATTCCTTTGCCGACTTGACAATCCGGAGTGATTCAACCACATTCGTTACAGGCCTCGGTTTCAGCTTTCTTTTAATCAATTTCCTGTATAAGCCGTAAGTGACGTGATGGTCTTCGAATCCGGGTTTTCTTATCCCGTATACATCGCATATGTTTTTTATCTCCCCGGTTCTTTCCGTATGTTCAATTTTAATTTTAAAACCCTTTACCTCTTGTTCAGCCTGTTCCTGATAACGGAAATCGGTCACAAATATTGCATGTTTTTCAGAGATGATAACGAAGCCTGAAGAGCCTGTAAATCCCGTAAGATACCTCACGTTTACGGGATCGGTAATAAGTACCGCATCCACTTTAAGCTTCTGGAATTGCTTTCTAAGAAGTGCCTTTTTTTGCATTTGCAATAGAGACGGCAGCCCTCAGACCAAGAATATAGCTCTCAGGCCCGAAACCTGAAATCTGTCCGCAAGCCACAGGTGAAATAAGCGATTTATGCCTGAATTCTTCCCTCTTGTAGATATTGGAGAGATGTATCTCTACAGCAGGGATATCAACAGCGGCAATTGCGTCCCTGATGGCAATACTGGTATGAGTATACGCAGCGGGATTAATAACAAGCGCTGCATAACCTTCAGCCTTTTGAATTAAATCCACTATCCCGCCTTCGTGATTGGACTGCCTGATATCAATTTCTACGCCAAGTTCCGCAGCGAGTCTTTTAAGCGACTCATTAATGTCGTCAAGAGTTTTCGTCCCATACACTTCGGATTCTCTTGTGCCGAGAAGATTGAGATTCGGTCCGTTAATAATTAGTATCTTCATGGGTTCTCCCTGACATTCTATCTAAAATAACATTGGCAACTTCGATCTTTTTCATTATCGGATATTCGGTAATTTCACCGTTTTTGTTGATTAATGTAACCACGTTAGTGTCAACATCGAATCCTGCGCCTTTCTGTGATATATCATTTAATACTATCAGGTCAAGATTTTTTTTCTTCAGCTTGTTTTTTGCACTTCTGATATCCTTCCCTGACTCTGCTGCAAAACCTATGAGAGTTCTTTTCCCTTTCTTTTTTCCGAGTTTCAGGAGTATATCAGTATTTTTCTTTAAATTCAAGGTGATTGCATCTGATTTCTTAAGTTTTACTTTAGCTGTGTCAGAGGGAAAATAATCAGATACGGCAGCAGCCATAATAACCGATGTTGATTTTTCAAGATGTTTAAAGAGCGCAGCCTCCATTTCAGGCGCTCTTTCTATTGATATGAAAGAAGCGCCTATGGGTGGTTCCAGAGACGACGGCCCGCTAATCAGCGTAACATCAGCGCCGCGTCTTAATGCAGCCTGCGCAATTGCATAGCCCATTTTCCCGGAAGAGCGGTTTGAAATAAATCTGACAGGGTCTATCGGCTCTATAGTAGGGCCTGCTGTAACTAAAATATTTTGCCCGGTCAAATCCTTATGAGTCAAGGCCGATACGGCAGCTTCAACAATCTCGGGAATTTCAACCATTCTGCCTTCGCCTTCCTCTCCGCATGCAAGAGCGCCGGATATTGGCCCGACAAATTGCACCCCTGATTTTTTTAATTCCCGGATATGTTTTTTTACCAACGGGTTGCGGTACATCCTGAAATTCATTGCAGGAGCCATTAACACAGGGCCTTCATATGTAAGCCATAGATTGCTCAGGAGATTATCCGCAATTCCACATGACAGTTTATTAATTGTGTTGGCTGTTGCAGGGGCAATGATGAACAGATGGGATTCTTTTGAGAGGTTTATATGGCTGAAAGGCTCCCTGAAAAGGTCGGAATGAACAGGGTTGCGGGTGACGGCTTCAAATGTATAAGGCGTAATAAAACGGCATGCAGCCTCGGTCATAACTACCTTTACATCAGCCCCCTCATCCATAAGCCGCCGCGCTATGTCAACGGATTTGTACGCCGCAATGCTCCCGGTGACCCCTATGAGGATATTTCGTTTTCCAGGCACTTACTTAACCGTCTCCAAATATATCCTCGATTGTTTGCTTCTGTTCTGTTTCACCTTTTTCACTGAGATAAACTTTAAGGTCCTTTTCAAGCTCCGTCATATCTTCCGGCATTGTCACCTTTTGCTGAGCTTCATCCATCATCCGCTTGTGAGTGAGTTTTTTCGCTTCCTCATTTGCCTTGACAGCTTCTTCGCCCGTATGAATTTTTACAACGCCTGTTGCAACTTCTTCAATAGCAAGCGTAGTAATTTTTTGCACCTTCGAAGGTATAACGGGAAGCGCTCCCTGTGATAAGTCCTTTGCCCTTTTAACGGCAGCGATTACCAGCCTGTAAGTCCCGTCAATTTTTTCCCTGTCAAATTCTATGGGTAATGAAATTATTTCCATAAAGCCTCCCTTAGTTTGTAAGATTTTTTATCCAGTTGTGATCGGCGTTTCCTGTCCTGAGTTTTGCCGCAATAATTATACTTTCGAGTTCCCGGTAAGCCTTATCTATCCTGTCATTAATAATGATATAATCATAATCCTTATAGCTTGCGATTTCAGTCTTTGCGTTGTCAAGGCGCCCGGCTATTGTATCTTCCGAGTCGGTTTTGCGATTTACAAGTCTTTTTTCCAAGGCATCTATAGACGGGGGAAGAATGAAAATATAGACGGCATTCTCATAGTTGCTCTTCAACTGCATGGCTCCATGAGTATCAATATCAAGTATTATATCATAACCTTCCGCGGTTAGCTTTTTTAGCCTTTTTACGGAAGTGCCGTAAAGATTGCCGTGAACCGCTGCCCATTCCGCAAACTCTCCTCTCTCGATCATGCCCATGAATTTTCTTTTACCGACAAAGGTATAATCAACATCATTCGCCTCTCCTTTTCGCGGTTGCCTGGTAGTGTAAGAAACCGAGAGCCTGAGCCCCGGCATGTTTTTTAACAATTTTTGACATAGTGTTGTTTTGCCCGCGCCCGAAGGGGCGGATATGACAAATAATGTTCCTTTGCCGATAAATTTCTTCCCGGCCTTGCCGGTCCCGGTTTCCGCCATTTTATTTTTCCAGTGTAAATCTTTGGGTAATAGTTTCAACCTGGAGCGCGGAAAGTATTACATGGTCACTGTCGGTTACAATTATCGCCCTCGTTTTACGGCCCTGTGTCGCGTCAATCAGCTTGCCTCTTTCACCTGCTTCTTCCCTCATCCTTTTTATGGGTGACGACCCGGGCGCAACAACCGCTATCACACGGGGAGCGGATACAACATTGCCAAACCCGATATTTATAAGCGTCAGGCCTTTATTGGATTTTTTCATTAAACCGCCTCCCGATTGCATGTTACTGCAAATTCTGTATCTGTTCTCTTATTTTTTCGAGTTCATGTTTGACTTCAACAACATTATTCGCAATCCCGAAATCCTGCGCCTTGGAGCCTATGGTATTTATCTCTCTCCTCAGTTCCTGGATAATGAAGTCCAGTTTCTTCCCGATTGTATCAGCGGACTTTAATGTCTGTTCAAAATGTCCCATATGGCTTTTTATTCTCACAATTTCTTCAGTAATATCCGACTTTTCGACCAGGATAGCGGTCTCCTGGATTAAACGGTGCTCGTCGATCTGCAAGTCACCGAGAAACTCTTTCAATCTTTCCTGGAGCCTTTCCCTTGCAACTGCAGTAAACTCCGCCCTGTTTTGTTCAATATTTGCCGTATATTGTTCTATAAGCCTGATTCTTTCCGTGATATCATGAATCAGGTTTTCTCCTTCTTCAACCCTGGTTTTGTTCAACTCTTCCAGGGCCGCCTCAAGTGTTGCGTAAAACCCGGAAACATCGATCTCCGGCTCATCCGCTAAAAAAATATCCCTTTGGGATGCCAGTATATCAATTTTTATATTATCGGAAATTGAAAGTTCATCCCTTAATGAAACAAGGGCATTGTAGTATTCCCTGGCAAGGGGTTTATTTACCTTCAGTTTTACATTATCTTCTTCCTGTTTGCGGACATATATCTCTATACGCCCACGACTGAATTTTTTCTTTACTATTTTTTTTATCCCTGGTTCACAGGAGAACAGATAAGACGGGGCATTAATCTGGACATCAAGATTCTTATGGTTGGAAGAACGAATTTCCACCCTGAATTTCCCGGAAATATCTCTCCCGTAACCTGTCATTGACTGTGGTGTCATAACCATATATAATTCTCCTGAAATAATTTTATATGCAGAACATAAGACTATATAATACTTAAAAAAAATAAGTCAATCTCGCCTGTAGAAAGTTCCTCGTTAAAACCGGGATTAAAAAATTTATTGACATTCCGATTTAGCTTAATTTATATTTTTATCATGTTCGACAAAAGGCTGAAGGGATTATGCCAGATGCTCCCGGATGGAATTCCTTAAAGGCCACGGAGATAAAAACCGTGGCCTTTTTATTTTAACAACAGGCGGAATGGAGCTATATGAAGATATACTCTGAATTCTTTTAAAACATTATGCTTTTTCAATCCTTACCGCATCAACAGAAATTATTCCATTGCCTGAGAGAGACGTTAGCGAACTTATTCCACTGTGCGGAAAATATGGCGGCACGTAAACATTGCCGGCAGGGACCTCATCCGAGACAGTGGCTTTGAGATACACCTTTCCCCGCCTCGAAATCACCTTGACATAGCGGTTATCCAAAATACCGAATCGTTCGGCATCCTTCCCGTTTACCTCAAGTCGTGCCTCAGACGCAACAAGACCAAGCGATTTTGACCTCGTGGATATGCTGCCCCCATACGGCAGTACATCTCTAAGCACCATATTCAGTGGGTAGACTTCATCCGGTTTTTCACCGGGCGTACAGGAAACAGGATGAAATGAGCGGGTCATGATGGGCAAATCGCGGGGCCTGGCAAGCAATGAGTTTATCTCGTATTCAATGTCCTTCCTGTTCATTATGCCGATGCCTTTCTTCATGCGCGACGCAAGGTTTTTTATGATCTGCCAGTCAGGGAGTGACCAGCCGGTTGGTTCAGTCACTTTGCAAACCCTTTGAGTAACTCCTTCGGCATTCACAAACGAACCTTCTTTTTCAGCCCAGCTGGATGCAGGCAGGATTACGTGAGCAAGTTTTGCGGTCTCTGTTAATGCTATATCCTGCACAATAAGCAGGTTTAACGATTTCAATGCCGTGATAACCTCCGACTTATTCGGGGCGGTAACAACAGGGTCTGCCCCCATTATATAAATGGCCTTGAGGGAGTAAGACTCATAGAGCATCTCGTGTATGTCTTTTCCGGGGGTCCCCGACATTTGATACGCCGGCCCGGCATCCGGCCTTACCCCCATCTGATAAAGGCCGAAGGTATTGCTCGATTCTGCCGGGATATGGAGCGCGTCGGGACTCTCACCAAGAAGATTAACCAGATTTGCCGCTGCCAGGATAGTATCCAGTCCCTTTGTGTTCTCGGAAACGCTGATTGAAAGAGTAAGCATTCTGCTTTTGGCCTGAACCAGGGCCTCTGTTACGACAACAAGCTCTTCCCCGGAAATCCCCGTGATCTCAAAGACCTTTTCAGGGGTATACTCCTTCAAGGCTTTTTCAAGCTCTGAAAACCCTTTCATCCCTGAGACATTTTGTTTGTCAAAAAGACCCCTGTCTATAATAACCCTCATCATGCCGTTCAGTAACGCAACCGCCGTTCCCTGCCTTATTCTCGTCCACTGTGTGCTGTTCCTTGTCAGCTTTGTCTCTCTGCTGTCGACAACAATGAGGTTTGAACCCTCTCTCTTTGCCTGCAGGATGTTGAGCCCGAAAACCGGATGGGTAACGCTGAAATCCGACTCGATAACAAGGACCAGTTCTTTGCCTATCGGGGATTTTAAATCGATTTTGTGACTGCTCAGGCCAAAGGCCATGTTCCATGCCTTCTCCGCGAGTCCGTAGCCAAAGGCATCTAAGGAGTCGATATTGTCCGAACCGATGGTCTCCCGCATGAATTTCTGCAAAAGGTAATTTTCTTCATTTGTACACCTGTGCGAGCCTATAGCGCCTACCGAGGACGGGCCATCAACATTGACGGTATACATCAGATGGGAACTCGCATAATCAAGGACTTCATCCCATGTAACAGGCACCAGCTCTCCTTCTTTCCTTATCATGGGGGACGTGAGACGGTTCTCACTGTAAATATAATCAATGCCAAACCTTCCCCTGCCGCAGAGATTCCCTTCGTTTACCCCCCTGTCTTCCTTTCCTCTTGATCGCAATATTTTCCCGTCCATTGTCCCCAGGGTAAGAGTGCAGCCGCAGCTGCAGAAGGGACATACCGTATCCTTTTCCTCAAGGAACCATGACCGTGAGTTGAATTTGAGTGATTTGTTCAGAATGGCGCCGGTAGGGCATACATCAATGCACTGGCCGCAGTAATCACATTCAAGGAACTCACCGTAGGCAGGTTGGATCACGGTAGAAAAGCCTCTCCCGATAAAACCCAGCGCCCCCCGGCCCTGGTGTTCACAGATACGCACGCATTTGCCGCAGAGTATGCACCTGTTGGCATTTAATTCTATAAGGGGGCTTTTCGTATAAGACACCGCATGTTTCCTCTCACTCGCAAATCGCCTGTCCGGTTTACCATATTCAAAAACCAGATCCTGAATATTGCACTCTCCCGCCTTGTCGCATACAGGACAGTCAAGGGGATGATGGACCAACATGAGCTCCAGCATACTCTGACGTATCTTCCTCACTCTCGGGCTGTCTGTCCGGACCACACTCCCGTCAGTTGCAAATGCCGCACATGAAGCCTCAAGCTTCCTCTGCCCCTCTATCTCCACAAGACATAACCTGCATCCGCCCTGGTGTCCCAGCCTCCTGTCATAGCACAGGTTGGGTATCTTTATGCCATTGTTCAATGCAGTCTCAAGGATGGTGCTCCCTTTTTCCGTCCTGACTTTTTTACCGTTAATGGTAAGTTCTATCATCCGACACCTCCCTTTTTTCTATCAATGCCGGGCTTTATGCCGCCTTGTCTCCCGGGTACGCTAATTCATCCTCTGCGGCATTTCGGGCAGCAGCAGGAAGTATCTTTATGGAATTAAATTTGCACGAATCCCAGCAGGTTCTGCAGTGCACACAGATGTCCTGGTTGATCCTGTGGGGCTTTTTCTTCTCACCGGCAACAGCTCCTGCGGGACATGCCCTGAGGCAGGCGCCGCATCCCTTACAGAGGTGTTTATCTATAAAGAAGGTGCTGAGTTCCCTGCATATACCTGTTGGGCACCACTTATTGTTTATATGCATTTCATACTCATGCCGGAAATGCTTTATCGTTGACAGGACAGGAGTGGGCGCCAACCGGCCAAGACCACAGAGGGACGCCTCGACCATATCCTCTGAAAGGTCCTGAAGGAGTTCTATATCTCCTTCTTTACCCCGTCCTTCACAGATATCCGTAAGGAGGTCGTTCATTACCTTTGTTCCAAACCTGCACGGGACGCATTTCCCGCAAGATTCCTGAGCCGTATAATCAAGAAAAAACTTTGCCATATTCACCATGCAGGTGCTGTCATCCATTACGACCATTCCACCCGAGCCTACGATAACCCCTTTTTCCCTGATGTCCTCATAGGAAACACGCATGTCTATAAGCTCCTCCGGGATGCACCCCCCCAAAGGCCCCCCCAGATGTACAGCCTTGAATTTCCTCCCCTTCTTTTTTATCCCGCCGCCGCCGATGTCGTAGATGATCCTTCTGAGCGTTGTATCCATAGTGACCTCAACCAACCCGACATTATGAACCTCGCCGGTAATCGCAAAGACCTTTGTCCCTCTGCTCTTGTCAGTTCCAAAACCTCTGTACCATTCAGCGCCGTTCAGGATAATCTGGGGGATGATTGCAAGGGTCTCTACATTATTAAGCGCTGTAGGCTTCCCCCACAGTCCTGACTCCGTGGAACGGCGGGGAGTCAACCGCGGCGTCCCGCGTTTTCCTTCAAGAGAGGACATGAGCGCGGTTGATTCACCGCAAATAAATGCGCCTCCTCCCCGGAATATTTCAAGGTCAAAATCAAAGCCGCTGTCCAGAATATTACTGCCGAGAATGCCCGCCTCATAACACTGGTCTATTGCTGTCTGAAGATGCCTGACAGCAATGGAATAATCAGTCCTCACATAGATATAGCCCTTTGATGCGCCTATAGCCTTTGCACCGATAATCATACCCTCGATTATTGAATGCGGATCCAGTTCCATCAAGGCCCTGTCCACGTCCTTAATGGCGGCAGACCCGTTAGCAAGCATATATTTCCGGTCTGCATCCGTCTTTGCACAGGCCTCCCATTTCAGGCCTGTTGGAAAACCGGCGCCTCCTCTTCCCCGCAAACCGGAATCCGACACCACCTTTATTACCTCCCCGGCGCTCATCCGGGTAAGGGTTTTTGCGAGTGCCTGATAACCGTCCTTTACGATATAGTCTTCGATCTTTTCGGGATTAATAAGACCCCTGTTCCTCAGCACCAGCAATGTCTGATACTTGAAAAAAGGGATATCTTTTATGT
>DRDE01000139.1 GCA_011040095.1 Nitrospirota bacterium | reverse complement strand
TCCGGCTGATTCCAGCCGAAGCAGAAATCCTCTGCAAACCATATCCCGTAAGGCTCCGTTTGGCTGAACCCAATTCCATGCCTCGCAGAGTTTTTTCGATATGCTGCGGCGACTATCAAGAGGATTCCCGGTAATCAATTTCTTGATGAATTCCGTGTCTTCTGTTGTTGCAACCCTTCCTTGATATTTAACATCCAAATTCATATGCTAAACAATAGCATATGAATGATCTGGAATGCAAGAACCCTTTTTTTGAACTGTTAACTTGCGGAAAGGGGCTGAACTATTACCAAAAAAGTTTTTTAAAGATGTAGCCCGAAAGGGAGTGAAGGATAGGTAGAAAGCATCCCCGAATACAATAACCCTTTTTTTTAAGCGGCTTATTTTATAACTATGAAGTTTCATCACCTCCTCTCATTGATTTACCGGCCAGTTGGAGTTTGTGTGAATTATGGACTTGGGCGCTAAAATAATCTGACCCAGTAATGCCAAGAATTAATGACCCGGACTAAGCGCAGGGATAACGAGAATGAACATGACAAAAAAGATTTGCTGTTGATTCAAAGATATGGTAGAGGTGCAAAGATATGGAGCAGGTTGATGAGTAAAGAGAAAAAGATAAGTTAGTGGGAAGAGGCGTCACGTAGAGAAAGACCGTCAATTTTAATAACGACGCATCGGTGGTAGAGACGATCAAGCAGAGCATCAACCATGTCTTTTGGTTTCAAGAGGTTGTACCAGTCTTCGGGTTCAAGGTTGGTGGTAATGATAGTGGGTTTACCGGCTTCATACCTTTCCTTCATGAGCTTGAAGAAAGCATTCATCTGCTCCATGTTGAGGGTTAGATATCCTAATTCATCCAATACCGGTTATTTTAATCTGATTTGTTAAAGATTTGGGTCGGTTTATTCTGAATTATTTGCGGCTCTCGGGGTTGGTTTAATTTGCAATACAACCGCGTCACAAGCGCAGACTATGGAAATGGCTTTACCGAGGATTATACATATGACTTAGCAGGGAACAGATTATCGCTTGAAGTTTCATCAAAAAAAGTATCCGGCTCCGGATACAACTATCCCGAAACCGGGTTTCAGGCGAGCTTGTCGCTTGATGTCAGAGCATCGTCTCCGGAAACAGGCTGGCTGAATTATTACTATTCCAAACTGAGAATTAACCTTGAAAGCACATTAATTACTGAATTATCAATTGCAGGAGATACAATTACTGTTACAGGCGAAGGCACAGTGAATGGAGTTGCAGGATATACATTTACTATAACGTTAATTGAATAAATTATCCGACCTTTTCTTTTAACCATTTCTGTATTAATGCATCTTCACTAATATGTAATTTCCTTGCCTTATTCCGGATTTTTTTGAACAATTGCATATTTACGCCGACATATTTCTTCTTCTGCAATTTAAACTTGATGTCTGTCACTTCCTGAAAGTCCTCAGATTCAAAAATATCGCGGTCATCAAAATAATCACTCGCTTCGGTTATGGTCATCGACTTTAATTTATTTTTTTTCATATCGTTTTTTCTCCCTCTTATTCATATCCCTTGCAGTTATGATTAATGCTTTTCTATTGAGCTTTTTGATAAAAAATACTGAGAGATAACGACCGGCTTTTGTCCTGCCAAGAGCATTATACAAATCCTCTCCTTCAACTTTGCCGCTTTGCACGCCTGATGGACTGCATCAATTCTTTGCTTGACATTATCTTTAGTGTTTCAGTTATGCGTTTCCAGTCTTCAATGCTGACTATAACGGATTTAGGCTTGCCCTCTGATGAAGTTATATATTCAACCTCCGGCAATTCGAGTGTTTTCAACATAGTTACAGCTCCCTGTTCTTTATTTACTGATAGTTACAACCATATTAAAATCTACCACATAGACAATCTTCTGTCAAAACAGAGGAGGGAATCTTGAAGGTTAAATTATTAACGGCATTTGTTGTAGCTTTTATATTCATGGCGGCCTCTATCTCTTATGGAGGGACTGTGACATACCAATACGATAACCTCCACCGCCTAACACAGGTAGACCTCAGATGGAACAACAACAATCTACACATACGACGATCTTGGCAACCGGACATCAATGGTTGTAACAACACCCGGCACCATAGATTACTACTGCGATAATGACCAGTTCAGACTTCCTTATCGATCCATCATTAAGACCCAAACTTGTTATTGATCTTAATTCTGCAGATTATTATTGTGACTATGACAATGTTGGGCATATTTCATTATCATCATATGGAACCTGCTCAGGCAATGGTTGTATACCGGCAGGATGCGGCGATATTGATCTATATTTTTCTTCGGACTTTGTTGTCAATAGTGTTACTCCTAATCCCGGCATACTCAATCATTTTTTCCAGATTACGATTCTTGCGCCGGAAGGGAAAGGATATTCAATATAGTCAAAGAGCTATCAATATCAAGGAAAACAGCAACGAAGTATAGGTATTATATAATTCAGATATGCTAAAATACACCGTTTATTATTTAATCTCAGGAGGGGTTTTATGGATATTAAATCATTTGTTTTAAAGAAAGCCCATGAGGCAAAGGAAGGGGGGAGGTCGATTGCAAAGGCTTCCTCAGGGCAAAAGAATAATGCATTGATAAAAATGGCTGAGACTCTAAAAAAGAATATAAAAGCGCTTCAGAAAGAAAACAAAAAAGACATTGTTGCCGCAAAGAAAAAAGGACTGCCCGGCGCCATGATCGACAGGCTTACTTTGACGGCAAAAAGAATAGATGAAATGGCGCGGGGGCTTGTTGAGATTGCAAACCTGCCCGATCCTGTGGGTGAGATCACAAAAATGCGGGAGAGGCCTAATGGAATGATGGTCGGCAAGATGCGTGTGCCTATCGGGGTAATCGGAATTATTTATGAATCAAGACCGAATGTTACTGCCGATG
>DRDE01000138.1 GCA_011040095.1 Nitrospirota bacterium | reverse complement strand
TACGAACTCCCTGAGTTTTTGAATTGACTGACTTCCGAGGTAGTTTTGAACTGTCAAATCCTCTCCGCTCACAAACAGATACTTCTCGCCAATGCCTTCCAGGAACTTGTTAAGTAAGGTTGTTTTGCCGCATCGCCGAGGCCCATAAATCACGATTACTTTATTAGGAGAAAGTAGCTTTGACAGATTTTTTAGTTGTCTTTGGGGAATATAAATAGCCATAATTTCTAAAATACAGTCACTTCATTGACTATATTATGCTAAATTGAGTCAAAAGTCAAGGTTTTTCTCTATCCCTCTTACTTAAGATCAAAATTATTGTACTTGACAAAAGAGTTTTAACGTAGCATCTTAAGAACGTAAGGCATGTAAGATTTAGAATACACCTAAAGGAGGAATACGAATGACGAATAAAAATTTACAATCAAAAACCCTTGAACAAATACTGGAAGTAATAGGGATAACTAAGTCTAATTACGCAGCGGGGATTCCTCTTAATCGTTCTTACCACATGGCAGTTCAAAAAGTCGCTGATACATATGAGGTAAGATACCAGACGATTGGAGATGCCTGTAGGAGACGGCTAGGGCTCAAGGATATTCAGGATTTTTATAACCTATTAAAAGAATATTTAAATGGTTACCCAGATGTATTAATATCAGTACTTAAAGAATATACAGACTCTACTCAGCACGGCAGGATCGATCACTTTTTTCAGGATTATCCTAAAGCAATGAAAGCAGAAAGTACTTTGCGGCTATCACTAAAACCAGATTATGAGGTCTTTTCTTTTCGTCTTGACCAAAACAACGCAAAAAAACTCAAAACAATAGCGGTATGGGAAGAATTGTCTATACCGGAGTGGCTCTCCAAGACAGTAAAAAAAATTATTGAACAACAATCTAGAGAGTGGGCCAAATCCGTTCTTGAAGGAGAATTAGAAAATAATTATATTTCCGGACAAGCACAAGATAAAGATTGCGATAAAAGCAAAGGTAGTATTGAAAATCATCATATTGAAGGGAACAGACAACGTAAAAAATTGTATGAATTACAGGGCAATAACTTAAACCACTATCCTATCTTATATTCGGCTGAACATATGGTTTCACCGAATACAAAAAGATATTTTTTTGGGATTGCAAAATATAACTTTGAAGAACAGGTTGATTCAAATGGCTATGTACTATTTATTTGTGAAAAAGCAGAGACAACGTTTTTTATCCCTGCTAAGTGGATTTTGAACCATACAATAAAACCACTTCCACAAAACTTAAAAATAAATATACTCCTTGAGGATGAAGACAAATATTTTTGGCAAAATAAAAAAGATGGCATATTAATAAACGAATTTAAGAAGAAAACAAGATAATTAAGGAACATACGGGAGAGAGTAAAAGAATGCTTGCTGAGCAACTAATAGAAATAGCTGAATTTTTTTATTTGTTTACAATTTTAAAACGCATCACAGTTGTTAATAATGCCCTGTCCATATGCCGGCGGCGATCGCGGAAAAACTAAGGGCAAGCACGATCCAGTGAAAGACCTGAAGAAAGTAAAACACCTTTTTGGTGTCCAGCTGTTCTCCCGCAGGTTTGTCAAACAACTTTTTGAAAATGATCTTTTCAAGGCCGAACAGCAAAGACGCGTACAGTGCCCAGACAATAATCATTATCCATGCCCCGGTGCTCAGCCCTTTTTCGTAAAGCAGATAGAAACCGGAGATGCCCGCAAGAATTACCATGATCTTGGCGATCTTTGCGAATCTGTGTTCAATGCCCTGAAACATCAGGACCTGCTCAAGAGATTTTTCTTCCCGCAGTATCATGGGAAAGGTAACAAGGGTTACGAACGCAACTCCTCCGATCCAGATGACGATTGAGAGTACGTGTACTATTAATGAAATTATGTATAACATGCTTTATCCTCCTGCTTTGTTATACGTTATACGTAAAAAATCATGGAGATCGCTGGCGCGGCTCTAATAACATTTAACGAATAACTTATAACGATTTGTTTACATTTTCTTTGGCGCGCTTACGCCGAGGAGTTTCAGGCCCTCTTTGAGAACTATCTGAACGGCCCTGCAAAGGCAGAGCCTTCCCCGGGTCAACGCATTGTCATCGGATAGAACCCTGTGCTTGTTGTAATAAGAATGGAAAAGCTTTGCCAGATCCTGGAGATAATATGTCACCCTGTGCGGTTCAAAGGCATGAGCCGCCCCTTCAATGACCAGTGGGTACTGAAGGAGCTTTTTGATCAGGGACATCTCCTCATCCTCTTTCAGTACGGTAAGGTCCTCGATCTTAACCCCGGTCTTCGGACTCCGGACTCCTCTTTCCTCTGCCCGCCTGAATATACTCGAGATCCTTGCAAAGGCGTACTGCACGTAAAAGACCGGGTTTTCAGATGATTCCTCTTTTGCGACTTCAAGGTCAAAGTCAAGGTGGCTGTCAGCCTTCCTTGTAAGAAATATGAACTTCGCGGTATCAGAGCCTACCTCGTCAATAACCTCTCGAAGGGTTATAAACTTTCCTGCCCTTTTTGACATCTGAACAGGCTCTCCGTGCCTCAACAAAGAGACCATCTGTATAAG
The DNA here is from genome assembly GCA_011040095.1 of Nitrospirota bacterium. GTDB lineage: Bacteria > Nitrospirota > Thermodesulfovibrionia > UBA6902 > UBA6902 > BMS3ABIN06. The sequence continues at coordinate 1,385 of DRDE01000138.1, read as the reverse complement.
CATGACCCTGAACTTTTCCTTTGCAAGCCCAAATGCCTCAAGAACAGACCTGATCCTTGGAACATAGCCGTGGTGGTCTGCGCCCCATATATCAATAATGGTATCAAACCCCCTGTCGAGCTTATCCTTGTGATAGGCAATATCAGGGGCAAAGTAAGTGTATTCCCCGTCTTTTTTTACCACTACCCTGTCCTTCTCATCTCCAAAATCAGATGATCTGAACCATTTGGCCCCGTCCTTTTCATAGATAAAACCCTTTTCACGGAGTTCATTCAAGGATTCTTCAACACGGTTTTTTTCATAGAGAGCTTTCTCGCTTTGCCACCTGTCAAATTCAACGCCAAAATCCTTAAGGTCCTTTGATATATCAGCAAGCAGCATCTTATACGCGTTGTCCGTAAAAAAATCACCGCATTCTTCAAAGGACAGCTTCAGATATTTGTCCCCGGACTTTTCAATAAGCTCCTTTGAAATGGATCCGATATAAGCCCCTTTATAGCCGTCCTCAGGAAATGGGACCTCGTTTCCAAGAAGCTGCTGATATCTGGCATAAACTGACTGCCCCAGTAATTTGACCTGAAGGCCTGCGTCATTGATGTAATATTCCCGCTCTACGTCAAAGCCTGCCGCGCGAAGGAGATTGCTAAGGGCGCTCCCCATGGCCGCACCCCTGCCATGTCCTATATGAAGCGGGCCTGTGGGGTTCGCGCTTACAAACTCTATCTGTATTTTTCTGCCTTGCCCCGGATTCGAGCTTAGAGATGAATGCCCCTCGGTTAAGAGAGTCTTCACGCGCTCGTAAAGGTATTGCTTTTTAAACCTGAAATTAATGAACCCAGGCCCTGCTATTTCCACCTTTTCAAAGGGGCCGCCTAGCTGGTTAATTTCCTGAAGCAGTTCTTCAGCTATTTTTCCTGGAGGTTTTTTTAATGTCCTGGTAAGGCTCATAGCTACAGTAGTTGTAATGTCGCCAAGGGACTCGTTCCTGGGGATCTCTATTTCTATATCAGGCATAATAATGTCCAGCCCCCAGACGGGCTTAAGCTTTTCAAGCGCCTTATGGACTATCTCAGAGGTTACCTGTTTCATGAATAATAAGTTTAAAGATAAGTTAAATGTAAGTCAATGAAAAGCCGTGTACCACGTTGGATACACGGCAGGCCATAAACCACGTTGGATACATGGCAGGCAACCACTTCGGGTACACGGCAAGCACCCCAAAAGGAGTTTTTGAGTTCACTGTCACAGAAACTAACCTTTTAGCATTATTTTCTGCAGGACAAACAGAGGAAAAAGGGATGATCTCGATTGACTTTCTCATTTTTCTATGTTAACCTAATTATTATTAATTAACAATTGTTAACCTAAATAGTAATTATCAAGTT
>DRDE01000137.1 GCA_011040095.1 Nitrospirota bacterium | reverse complement strand
GACTGCTGAAAGCCGGCGGCTGAACTATTACGGAATTTTCAGACAAGCGCATATGACTGATATATGAAGATATTTTCTCCGATACAGGGTGAAGGAATGCATGTGAACTTTCCCAGGGCCTTTACTTTTAAGTTTGATTTTGATAAGTTACAAGCTGATGCAACAGGACATGTTTAACTTTTCGAAGGAGGGATCATCTGTGGAAAAAATACAGATGCTTGAAGAGAAAATAATAAAAGTTATCGATAAGCTTAAGGCATTAACCGGTGAAAATTCGGCATTAACCGGAAAGGTGTCCGAGCTGCAGGAAGAACTGAACAAAAAGGACGAGGAATTAAGGGCGGTAAGAGACGAACTGGAGAATATCGATACATTAAAGACGGATATTAATAAACTCAGCAGTGAACGCGAGACAGTGAAGTCCCAGGTAGAAAACCTGATCAAGGAACTTGAGTCTGTAGAGATTTAGTGTTTCCATAGGTTAAACCGTGCGCACAACTGATGAATATGCGTTGTATTTAACTTGGCAAGGCGGTGGCAATGCATTCTGTTGAGGTACAGATACTGGGGCAGAGTTATGCTATCAAGACTGATGAAGACGAGGCTTATATAAAGTCCCTGGCCCGGTATATTGATGAGAAATTGAAAGAGATATATAGTGTCGCTCCGAATATAAGCCAGGCAAAGGCAACGGTTATGGCTGCCTTCGGCATAGCGGACGAACTGTTTAAAATCAGAACGGAACAGGAAAATCTGGATAAAATGATCGAGGAAAAGACAAGGATACTCTCAGGGCTGCTTGAATAGAGAGACCGGTTCTTTTGATTATTTGTAATAGTTCAACTCTTCTTATTGTCATTTCGACCGAAAGGAGAAAGCCTTTGCCTGGGGATAGAGCAATTAAGATTTCTCCCCCCGGTCGAAATGACATGTGATTGAACCATTACTTTATTTTTTCCCCGTTTATAATTTTAGAAAGGCAAAACAGTGGAAGAGACCAATGAACTGATACAGGAAAGGATTAAAAAGCTCAACAGGCTCAGAGACGCCGGTGTTGAACCGTATGGGGTTCCGTTTGCCGTTAAGGACAGGGCATCGGACATTGTTGACCGGTTTGGAGAATTAAGCAAGGAAGAGATTGAGGAGAGAAGCGAGAAATTCACTATTGCAGGCCGGATTATTTCATTCCGGAATTTCGGCAAGACAGCTTTTGCACATATCCAGGATGCCTCAGGAAAGATACAGGTCTATTTCAGTAAAAATATCATAGCCGGCAATAAAGATGTCTTTAAAAACCTCGACATAGGAGATATAATCGGGGTTAAAGGGCCTCTGTTCAGGACAAAGACCGGAGAGTTGACTGTTCAGATAAACGAATTTACGATGCTCTGTAAGTCCCTGAGGCCTTTGCCGGAGAAATGGCATGGATTAAAGGATATTGAAACCCGCTGCAGACAGAGATATCTCGACCTCATTGTCAACCCGCATATAAGGGAGCTTTTCACAAAGCGAAGCAGACTGACACAGGCGATCAGGAAATTCTTCGACAACAGGGGATTCCTTGAAGTTGAGACGCCGATGATGCACCGGATCCCCGGAGGCGCTACCGCGCGTCCCTTTAAAACCCACCACAATGCATTAGGCATTGATCTTTACCTGAGAATAGCGCCCGAGCTTTATTTGAAAAAACTCCTTGTCGGGGGTTATGAGAGGGTCTATGAGATCAATAAAAATTTCAGGAATGAAGGGATATCATCAAAACACAACCCCGAGTTTACCATGCTTGAATTCTATATCTCCTATAAAGATTATAATTACCTGATGGGATTTACCGAAGAGCTTATTTCATCTCTTTGCAGGGAGATAAACGGGGACCTTCGCGTGCCGTTCGGCGGGGGTTCCGAAACCGGTGAAGGGGAAATAATCGACTTCACGCCTCCCTGGCCCCGCGTGAGCATGGTTGACGCTATGGAGGAGCAGGGGGTTGATCCCGATGTTTTCGGGAGTAGAGAAAAGGCTGAAGAGTATGTTGATAAAAAGAAGATCGACATTGATAAAAAGGCCGGCCACGGGAAGATATTAGACGAAATATTCAAGAAAAAGGTTGAACCCCGGCTTATCCAGCCTACATTTATTACGGATTATCCTGTAGAGCTTTCTCCTCTGGCCAAGAGAAAAAAGGATGCGCCCGGGTTTGTCGAGAGGTTTGAGTTATTTATAGGCGGAAGGGAAGTGGCCAATGCCTTTTCAGAGCTTAATGACCCAATTGACCAGAGGGAGAGATTCCTGGAACAGGTGGAGGCCCGGAACAAGGGAGATGAAGAGGCGAATTTCATGGACGAAGACTTTGTCAGGGCGCTGGAATACGGCATGCCGCCGGCTGCCGGAGAAGGCATAGGCATTGACAGGCTTTTTATGCTTTTAACCGATACTCACTCGATCAGGGATGTGATTCTGTTCCCGCACTTAAGACCGGAAAAATAAAAAAATCAAAGATAAAAAAACAAAAATTAAAATTATGGAAGTTTTTTTGATTGAATTTTTCCGAATTTTTATTTTTGATATTTAATCTTTAACTTAGTTAAATGAACTTATCTTACCAGTTCTTCATAGCGCTCCGATATTTCAGATCAAAAAAGAAACACAGCGGCATATCGATCAATACATTTATATCCATAGCAGGGGTTGCCCTTGGAGTGATGACACTGATAACCGTGCTTTCCGTAATGAGCGGTTTCCAGGAAGACCTTCAGGAAAAGATACTGGGGGTTAATTCCCATATTGTTACGCTCAGTTATAAAGGCCGGATAAGGGACTATGAGGCGGTCAGGGAAAAAATCAACGGGGTTGAGGGTGTTGTTGATTCCGCGCCTTTTATCTACGGGCAGGTCATGCTCAGGTCCGGCGACAGGGCGCATGGAGTTGTCGTAAGGGGCATTGATCCGGTTATCGGCGCGTCTACCACGGACATTCTTCAAAACCTCAGGGCTGGGAGCATCAATGATCTGAAAAGAGATGCCGGAATACCGGGGATAATAATCGGGAGGGAGCTTTTGAGAACCCTCGGTTTGTTTGTGGGTGATGAAATTGAAATGATATCACCAATCAGTGAAATGGGCCCCTTAGGCATGATGCCGAAAATGAAGAAATTCAAGGTCGCAGGCTATTTTGAGGCAGGCATGTACGAGTATGATTCAAGCCTTGCCTTTATCAGCCTCCGGGCTGCCCGGAAATTTTTCAAATATGATGATGCGGTCACCGGTATAGAGATAAAAACAGATGATCTCTATAATGCCGGAGAAATAGCGGGGAGGATCGAGCGTTTGCTCAAGCCGCCTTACTACACAAGGGACTGGATGCAGATGAACAGGAATCTCTTTTCCGCACTTAAGCTCGAAAAGATAGTGATGTTTATAATTCTTGCCCTTATAATCCTCGTGGCTTCTTTTAATATCATAAGCAATCTCATTATGATTGTTATTGAAAAAGCAAGAGAGATAGCTATAATGAAGACGATGGGCGCTACCAACAGGGGGATTATGTCGATCTTTATGATTCACGGACTTATCATCGGCATTACAGGCACGCTCATTGGTGTAACAGGCGGGTACGGGCTTTGCCTGGTTTTGAAAACATACAAGTTTATAAACCTCCCTGCTGATGTGTACTATCTCAGTTATCTTCCGGTAAGGCTGGATTTGTTCGATTTCTTAGTGGTACCGGCAGCGGCAATTCTTATCACTTTCATGGCTACCATTTATCCGTCATGGCAGGCGGCAAAACTGGATCCTGTGGAGTCCCTGAGATATGAATGAAAAATCAGGAACCTGGAATAAAAAGATGGAAGGAAGCTCATGTTTAAGTTGATTTTCAGGACAATAACCATAGTTTTATTCCTGGTTTTTTTGACGCTCGGTCTGGCCATGTGGAAGGGTGGGGAGCCTTTCAGGGTTTTTGGCACAGGTGTGACAGTGATTGGAAAGGCAATTTCGGAGTTTGGTGATTTTGTTGATGATTTCATAGCAGGGGGGGG